>CAMMLF010000143.1 GCA_946497585.1 uncultured Clostridium sp. | reverse complement strand
ACAAGAATTTTTGCAATGACAATTTATCCGGAACAAACTTGGGTAAGTTGGCTTGATGATCTATTTCATATAGGTAATATAAATATTTCTGTAAAAATTGAGCCTTCAAGCAATGGAAATGTAATCAATCAATTAACAAAAAAATTAGTTCAAAGTCAATCTGAATATGCTACATATAGTCGACAGGGAAATATCTTACATCTTCCAGAATTAGAAAAACAAATTGGAGATTTAGAAGATTTACGAATGCTTATACAAACTAATCAAGATAAACTCTTTTTTGCTACAATATTCATATCAGTAAATGCTGAAACTTTAGAAGATTTAAATGAAAAGACAAAGATATTAGAAAGTGAATTAAACAAAAAAACGGCTATGATAAGAACATTAACTTTTAGGCAAGTTGAAGGATTAAAAACAATATTACCTACTGGAGAAGTTCCTATTCCTAATTACGAAAGAAATATGGTCGCAGGTCGGCATTGCTACACTTATTCCTATATCAAATCCTAATCTTTCACATGATAGAGGTATTTTTATTGGAAGAAATATGTATACAAATGCACCCGTATATGTAGATACATTTATTGGTCCTCCCACTCTCCCCAACCCTCATGTATTTATATGTGGTACTTCTGGTGGTGGAAAGAGTGTCGCTCTAAAAACATTAACTGCAAGAAACATTGCAACAACAGGTTGCGGTGCTTTTTTTATTGATGTTGAAGGAGAATATACCAACCTTACTCGAATGCTTGGAGGAAAAGTTATAAAAATTGAACAAGGAAAGTCAGCAGGAGTAAATCCTTTTGAAATAGAACCTGATAAAAAAGGAAATAAGCAATTTATAAATATTTTAGATAAAGTTGCAGAGATAAGAGCATTACTTGGAACTATTTGTAGGAATTATGGAAGGACATTAACAGGAACTGAAAACACAGAAATTGAGGTAATTGTAAATCAATTATATGCAGAAAAAGGCATTACAAGTGATGTAAATTCACTTTTTGAAAAAAAAGGTGGAAAACTAGACAATGGAAAATATGCTATAGGAAGGATACCTAAAAAAATGCCAACTCTTACAGATTTTCAAAAAAAATTGAAAGAAAGAGGTAATTGTGAAGAACTATCAAATATATTAGTTCCTTTTTTGAAAGGCAATTCATTACGGTATGTTTGATTGTGAAAGTAAAATTCTATCAAGTGAAGATATAATTTGTTTTGATATGTCAGAAGTAAAAGATGAATTTACCAAGTTATATTCTAGTTTTGTAATATTAACATGGGTTTGGCAAAAATATGTACTAAAAAATAGAGAAAAAAAGAAAATAATTGTATGTGATGAAGCATGGTTATTTTTAAAATATCAGGAATCAGCTGAATTTTTAGTGAATGTGGCTCGTAGAGGCCGTAAATATAATGTTCCTTTATTTATTCGGAAGTCAATTTATTGATGAATTTTTACGGCTGTGATGAACGGAAGAACAATCATTAATATATGTTCAACAAGATATATCTTTAAGCAAAGTCCTGGTAGTGTGGATGCAGTAGTAGAATTTTTTAATTTATCTGAAGGTACAAAAAATTTCTTAACTGCTGCTAGTCCTGGTCAATGCATTATAAGTCTAAATAATAGTGTTACTGCAATCAAATTTGTAATAACACCTTATGAAGAACAATTTGTATTTACCTAAAATATAGTGTTTCCTACTGCCCTATTATTTAAAGTAGGAGGCAATAATTTGAAAAAAGTAATAAAAAGTTTTGTAATAGTAATTACTCTAATCTTTTTATTATCTCCGTTTTGTTTTGCAGAAGATATGGATTTCAAAGAACAAGTAAAGCAAGAAGATCGGTAGCCTTTTTGAAAAGATAATTGCAGAATGTATACGGTGGTATTGCACAAACAGTTTTTGATTTCACAACTGGAGAAGATGCAAATGTGGGATTTAAAGACTATGATGAACTGATTTTCAATAACAAACAAAATAGTGATAATTTATCCCCTTTTACTAGTGAATTGTGGAATAAAACAATGAATTGGTACAAAGTTTTTGCAATAATTTCTGGAACTTTAATTTTAATTGCTGTTTTTATTCTGTCATATAAAATTATGAATGCTGGTACTAATACAGCAAAGAAAAATGAAGCTAAAGAAAGTTTAATGAGACTATGTTTTGGTGGAGTTGCAATAGCTCTTGCTCCATTATTTATAAAATTTTTGCTATATATAAATAATAGTTTAGTATATTTACTTGTAACTGCTGCAAATACTGGCACATTAGACGCATCTCTTGGTGATAGTATGCTCACAAGTATAAAAACAGGAAATGCTATAACAACTGCATTAGTAATAGCAATGTTTATATATTTGTTTGTTAAGTTAAATATAAAGTTTATTGTAAGACAATTTACAATTATTATATTTACAATTTTCACACCAATAGCAGCAGCTTTATGGATAATAAATAAAAATGTTACAGCAGCTGCGGTATGGGGTGGGCAAATTATAATGAATATATTTATGCAATTTATATACTGCTTTTTATTCCTTATCTACCTTGCATTTCTTCCAAGTGGTGGAGGATGGGCAGTTTCTTTAATTTGGGCAATGATGATATTACCTTTAGCAGATGCTTTACAAAATTGCTTACAAAATTTAACTTCAAGAATTGCAGGTGTTGATAATGAACAAATGACAAATCGTGTAATAGGTATGGGAGCAATGGCTGGTTTTGGTTTAGCAGCTATAAAAGAACAATTTAAAACACCTTCAACAGAAAATAATAATGGCAACACAAATGGCAACAATTCTGGTAGTGGTTTACAAGGTCTTGTATCAAGAGCAAAAGCAATAGTAAATCCTACTATGAATTTGAGTGCAGAAAAAGATTACAATGGTAATGTAAATCCTATTAGAGATGTCATTTCAAAAGAAAAAAATACAGTTAGTATTCCTAAGTCAAACGGAGAAAGTAAAAATAGTTTAAGCAATGGAAATAAAATCAGTCCTAAATCTGTCGCTACAAATATTGTTAAAGGTGGTGCTAAGGCAACAACTGCATATCTTGGGGTTGGTGCAAAAATGGCTGAAGGAAATTTTGATAGTTATAGTCATAGAAATAATATAAAAAGAAAAAATAATTTTCAAAACACAGAATATGTTAATAAATTAGCAAATGACAAGGCAGAAAACCAAAAATATGGTGGTGATAGTAATGAGCATAAAGAACAAAGTTAAAAATAAAGCGAAAAATAAAATAAAAAAAGTCGCTTTTAAAGTTATTAAGCCTTTTCTACCTTTTATACTTATTATTGGTCTTTTGTTTTTTGCAATTTGTACGATTATAGATGCAATCTTTGTACAAGAAGTTCAAACAGATAGTTCTGACCTACCACCAGAGCAAGCAGAAATTAGAAATTTATGTATAGAAAAATCAGAATATTTAAACACTTGCCATAATTATATTGGAACTGAATCCACAAATAACTTACTAGATGTGGATAACAGAGAAAATGATAAGTTAATAGAATGGTCTCATCTTTACGCAATAATGGCATTTCATAATATGACAGATAATAAGGATATTAACAAAGATTTGTTAACTCAAGTAGCAAGTAATTTTGAAAGTACTTTTAAATATGAAAAAGATACTGTAATAATAGAAACTACTACTAAAGACAAGGATGGAAAAGAAACTACTACTAAAAGAGAAGAAACACATTATATACTTGTAGAAAGTGATTCAATATTACGGACATTATAAATATAATTACGAATCCAAAACAATAGAAAATGGAGATACTAAAACAACAGGAAAAGTATTTACAAATGAAGAATTAATTGGCGAAAAATACGAAAGATTAAGAGCATACTTAAAGGATAAATTAAGGATAAGAGAAGATGACCTTGATACTGATATTCAAGTAATTATTCAAGCAGCTAATGGTTATTATGAAGGTGAAGAAAGTACAGCTTGGCTACAAGGAAATTCATCTAATTCAATTATCATTAGTGATGGCTCAGGTCTAGTTCCAACTGGTATGTTTACATGGCCAATACCCGGATATACAAATATCACCTCTCATTTTGGTATGAGAACACATCCTATAACTCGGTGTATACAAATTGCATAGTGGTACAGATGTTGGTGCGCCAGTAGGTGCTAATTTTGTAGCTATGGCAGATGGAACAGTAATAAAAGCTGTTTATAATAATGCTTATGGAAATATGGTAATGATAGATCACCGGCAATGGTATTGTTACTTTATATGCACATGGCTCTGAAATACTCGTCAAGACGAATCAAGTTGTAAAACAAGGAGAGCCAATTCTTAAAGTTGGAAGTACTGGATATT
>CAMMLF010000142.1 GCA_946497585.1 uncultured Clostridium sp. | reverse complement strand
CAAATTGAAAAATGACAACTTATGTAAATTGCTCCAACATTTTTTGCATAAATTGGTTGAAATTGTTTAAAATATATGGTATAATTATAGTTGTCGTCGCAATAAAAAAGGAGTGTGAACATATATTTTAAGTAAAAGAATAGCATATTATATGAAACGAACGATAAAGCTCTTTAAGATAATAGCTATTGCTTTAGCAATAATAATTGCAATAATGTTTATAAAATTTAGACCAGCATATAGTGTTAGTCTAAACGGAGAA
Source organism: uncultured Clostridium sp. (assembly GCA_946497585.1). Lineage (GTDB taxonomy): Bacteria > Bacillota > Clostridia > TANB77 > CAG-508 > CAG-793. Next base: position 4,115 of record CAMMLF010000142.1, on the reverse strand, counting down.
GATATAGGATACGTAGGGGACGAAGAAAAATTTAAAAACGAGGTAAATGAAAATATATTAACACCGAGTGAAACAAATGTTGCATTCGTAGAACTTGACAATGTAGAATATACATTTAGCTTAGTAAGTAGAAATGAAGTAAATGAAGACGAAGTTATGCTTGCTTTAGAAAAAAGTGCACAAAATGTATATAGAGTATATGAAGTGGCAGACTTAAATAATGAAGAAACTAAGGTCTATGTAAATACAATGGAAGAAGCAGAAGAAATTGTTTCTTCACTAAAAGAACAATATAGTGAAATAGAACCAGACTTAGTCATAAATCAAATTTATTTAGATAATGCCGACGAAGTTAACGAAGAAACTATACAGTTAGCAAAACAAGAGTTAACAAATAATTTACAAGAAGAATTAGAAGAAAAGCAAGAAATTGATAGTAGAACGGTCAATGGAATTTACTTAGCGGTTGTTCCTGTTACAGGTAGAATTACATCTAGATTTGGTGCTGTTGAAAGCATAAGAGACCATACTCACATGGGTATAGATATTGCAGCAACAAGAGGTACACCAATCTTAGCTACAGCATCTGGTAAAGTATCATTTGCTGGATGGAGTAGTGGATATGGTTACTTAGTAAAAATAGACCATGGAAGTGGAGTAGAAACTTATTATGGTCACTGTAGTAAATTATATGTATCTGCTGGTGATACCGTGGAAGCGGGTGAACAAATTGCAGCGGTCGGTTCAACAGGTAACTCAACAGGTAACCACTTACATTTTGAAATAAGATTAAATGGAAAACAAGTAAACCCACAAAAATATGTATATCAATAAAAAGATGATGTCAATGGGGACGTGTCAATGGGGACGTCCCTTTTTGTCAATGGGGACGTCCCTTTTTGACACGATTAGTGTCAAAAAGGAGCGTCCCCGTTGACACCGTTGACATCGACAAACAAATTAAAAGATGATACTTTGTAAGTATCATCTTTTTGAAAATAAAAGGGGATGTTTTTTTATTTACATCAGTAATCGGAGTAACTTAATTACTGATTATGCTTATATTATAATAATGAAATTTGTCCATTTTGTGAACTGGGTGTGATACATTTGAAAAAAATTTTTCAGTTGGGGACGATCCCAACTGAAAATACAAATTTACTAAGGTTGTTCTGCTAAAGTTAATTCTACTGTTTCTTCTTGACCACTTCTATATATTTTTAATGTCATAGTATCACCAATTTGGTGGCCATTTTTGATTTCATTTAAGTCATCCATACTTTCAACTGTTTGACCATCAGCTTCTATAATAATGTCTCCAATTTTAAGTCCAGCTTTTTCAGCAGGAGAGTAATCTTCAACACTTCTTACATAAGCACCAACTACTAAATCAAATGTAGGATTTGCTTTTACAGTATCTTCTGTAATGTCACTACCAGTTATACCTATATAAGGTCTTCTAACTTTGCTGTATTGAATTAAATCTGAATAAATGTCTTTAGTATCATTTATTGGAATAGCAAAGCCTAAACCTTCAACACCTTCACCAGAAGCTTTTAATGTGTTTATTCCTATAACTTGACCTTGGCTATTAACTAAAGCACCACCGCTGTTCCCTTCATTAATAGCAGCATCTGTTTGTATAACATTATATGTTTTACCATCAGAATCAGTGATTTGTCTATTTAATGCACTTATAGAACCTTGGCAAACTGTGCTTCTCATACCTAAAGGGTTACCTATAGACATACACCATTCACCAACTTGTACTGTATCTGAGTCGCCAAGTTCAGCAGCTGTTAATCCAGTTTTGTCGATTTTTATAACTGCTAAGTCTGTTTGAGCATCAGTACCTATTATTTCTGCTTCATAAGGTGTATCGTCATTATATAAGTATACTGTAATTTTGCTAGCATCACCTACTTCGTAGTAAGAGCTAGAACTTGAAGAATCTATAACGTGATTATTAGTTAAAATATATCCATCTTCACTAATAATTACACCAGAGCCTTCTGCGGTTGCAGTAGACTGGTTACGAGAGAATATAGAACTTACTGAATATTCTACATTTATACCAACAATTGAAGGTAATACTTTTTGAGCTACATATACACCAGTATCAGATATATTAGATAATGATACTAAGTTCATATTTACATTGTTATAGTTTATATTTGAATTGTCATCTCTTAAATTGGTACTGCTATCACCTAAAATTTCACTTCTTATAGTCGGAACACTGAAGCAAACTCCTAATACTAATGTAGCACCTATAATTCCACTTACAAAAGGTAGAACTACTGTTTTGCCAAATCCTGCTCCTGAACTTTGCTTTTTTTCTTTTTGAGGCTTTGAAGCCTTTGGTGGTTTTGCTGTTTTAAAACCATTTGAAGAATTTGTTTCTGTTGCATTTGTGTTAATAAAATTATTATTTTGATTATCCATTTTAAATGCTTCCTTATATTATATATTTAGGTTTTTAAAAGGACACCTATAAACCTTCTAATGTTACAAGATACTAACTATATCTTATCCTAACTAGTATATATAATACAACCCAATTGTGAAAAAAATGTGAAAAAGATGTTACATTTTATTAACTTTTTATGAAATATATGATATACTGTTACCATTAATAGCTTTATTATGAAATTAATTAACAGATAAATATTATGCTATAAAAAGTGATAGGTTACTTTAAAAATCTAAATATTATATAAGGAGAAATAATTTATTTTAAATAAATTATGCTAAAACAATGAAAGTAGAAAAAGGAATGGGAACTATTGCAATTATTATATCTGTATTAATAATTGTAGGAATAGCAATATTTGCATATAATTTTGCAGTTAATACAGCAGATGAGCAAAAAATAGAAGATATAAGAGCAAATATGTTATTAATACAAGGAAAATGTAAAATTTTGCAAGAAACTACAAAAGTAAATAATAATGAAGATTCATTAAAGGGCAGGAAACTATCTGATATGCAAGAAGATAGTATTATTTCTGACTTTTTAAATAAAAATATAGTTGATTCTACTAAATTAGACAAATATTATGCACTTAGCAATGATGATTTGGCTTCTATGGAACTTGACATACAAAATGAAAAGGATTCATACTATGTTGTTAATTATGAAGAAAATACGGTTTATATAACCAAGGGATACTCGGTTGTGGGGAGTGAAGAAGTTATTTATAAATTAGATTAAATCTATAATAATAACAAAATCAAGTTGGGTTTATGTACAATATATGTTTCATAAGACCTTGGAAACTTCATTAACTGAAAGGTTCTAGAATGTATATTGTAGATTAACCAAAAGAAATTAAATATTAAAGGAACTCAGACTAAATGAAAGAAAAAGAAGAAGAAAGATTAAATAACTTAAAAAAGTATGAAGAAAATTTATATAATGAAGGATTAAAATATATTTGCGGAATTGATGAAGCTGGAAGAGGACCACTAGCTGGACCAGTAGTAGTTGGAGCAGTTGTAATGCCTAGAGATTCTAAGCTTGAATTTATGAATGATTCTAAAAAAGTAACTGCAAAAAGAAGAGATATTTTATATGATGAAATAAAAGAAACAGCGTTAGCTTATGGCATAGGCATAATATCACAAGAAGAAATAGATGAAATAAATATTTTAAATGCTACCAAAAAAGGTTTGCATGAAGCCCTAAGGCAAGTTATAGAAAAATTAAAAACAAAGCCAGACATAGTAATAGTTGATGCTTTAAGAGAAATAGACACATTTGGCATAACCTATGAATCAATTATAAAAGGAGATGCTACATGCTATTCAATTTCAGCAGCATCAATTTTGGCAAAGGTTACAAGGGACAGAATAATGGAAGAGTGGGACAAAATCTATCCAGAGTATGGGTTTAAGACACATAAAGGATATGGCACAGCCAAGCATATTGCTGCTATAAAGCAGTATGGTCCTTGTCCATTACATAGAAAGAGTTTTATAACACATTTTATTTAAAATTTTACTTTTGGGACGGTCCTTTTTGTAAAAATAATTTTATATAAGCCAGCAATATGATTCTCGACATTTCAGTGAACGGAGGCAGCGGGCGTACTTAAAGTTTGCAATATGGTATA
>CAMMLF010000141.1 GCA_946497585.1 uncultured Clostridium sp. | reverse complement strand
TTTAGATGTGGATTTTTAGGATTATTACATTTAGAAATAATAGAAGAAAGATTAGATAGAGAATTCGATTTAAGCTTAATTACAACAGCACCATCAGTAATATATAAAGTATATAAAACAGATGGAGAGATTGAAGAAATATACAATCCAAGCGACCTACCACCTCAAACACAAATAAATAAAATAGAAGAACCATACGTAGATGCAAGTATAATGGTTCCAAAAGACTTTGTTGGAAATGTAATGACACTTTGCCAAGATAGAAGAGGAATATATGTTGACATGCAATATTTAGACGAAAATAGAGTAACATTAAGATACGAATTACCTCTTAATGAAATAATATATGACTTTTTCGACTCACTAAAATCAAGAACCAAAGGATATGCATCACTAGACTATTATCTAAAAGATTATAAAGAATCAGAGCTAGTAAAACTTGACATATATGTAAATAATGAAAAAATAGATGCACTATCATTCATAGTTCATAAATCAAATGCCTATAACAAAGGCAGAACTTTAGTAGAAAGATTAAAACAAGAAATTCCAAGACAATTATTTGCAATACCAATTCAAGCAGCAATAGGTGGACAGATAATAGCAAGAGAAACAATATCTGCACTTAGAAAAGATGTATTAGCAAAATGCTATGGTGGAGATATTACAAGAAAGAAAAAACTACTAGAAAAGCAAAAACGAGGTAAAAAGCGTATGAGAGAATTCGGAAATGTAGAAATTCCACAAGAAGCATTTTTAAATGTACTAAAAGGAGGAAACGAAGAAGGAAAATAATTTTACGAAAAGGACCGTCCCAAAAGTAAAAAGGAGGCACAAATGTTAGACAACTTAAAAGCAAGACAGGTATTAAAAAAATATATAGAAAAGTATAACTTTTCAAATCCTAGAATAAAATTAAAAGCAGCACATATCTATAGAGTTGCAGATGTATCAAAACAAATTGCAACAGAGCTAAATTTAACAAAAGAAGAAATCGATTTAGCAGAACTTATAGGACTATTGCATGATATAGGAAGATTTGAACAACTAAGAATATATGATACTTTCAAGGATAGAGAATCTGTTAACCATGCAGAAATGGGAGTAAAAGTTTTAAAAGAGAACGATTTTATTAAAGAATTCTGTAATGATGAAAAATATTATGATATAATTTATACAGCAATTTTAAATCATAATAAATATAAAATAAAGGATGGGTTAGATGAAGAAACTCTTTTACAGTCAAAAATAGTAAGAGATGCAGATAAGATAGATATACTTAATCTTTTAGTGTTTGAAACTTTTGAAACATTATACAAAAAGAAAGAAATTATAGATGAACCTATAACAGAAAAAAATTTAAATGCAATGCTTGAAGGCAAGCAAATTGAAAGAAAAGATCAAAAAACGGCAATGGACGATTGGGCTTCTAATATCGGTTACATATATGATATTAATTTTAAACCTAGTTTTAAAATTCTAAAAGAAAAAGATTATATAAATAAAATAATAGATAGAACCGAAACTCCAGAAATGGAAAAAATAAGGACATATGTTAATAAATATATAGACGAGAAAATTGCAGAATAAAAATTTTACGATGGGGACGGAGCAAAACGTAAAATTTTACGAAAAGGACCGTCCCCATCGAAAAAAATATAGAAATGGAAAAATATAGGAGGATTTTGTGGAAGAAAACCAAGATTTAGTAGAAGGAAGAAATAGTGTAATAGAATTATTAAAATCTGGAAAAGATATTAATAAGCTATATATTCAAAAAGGTGAAAGGCATGGTTCAATAACAGAAATACTTAAGCTTGCAAAGCAAAATAAAGTGATAATTCAAGAAGTTGATAAAGTAAAATTGGACAAGATGAGCGAAACACACAATCATCAAGGTGTAATTGCTGTTGTTCCACCTTATGAATATTGTGATGTAGATGATATACTAGAATATGCCGAAAGTAAAAAAGAGGACCCAATAATATTTATATTAGATGGAATAGAAGACCCACATAATTTAGGTTCAATAATAAGAACAGCCGAATGTAGTGGAGTACATGGAATAATAATTCCTAAAAGAAGGTCTGCATCAGTAAACAGCACTGTAAATAAAACATCAGCAGGCGCAGTACAATATATGAGAATTGCGAGAGTAAATAATTTAAATGAAACAATAAATTATTTAAAAGAAAGAAATATTTGGGTTTATGGCACAGATATGGATGGAAAGAGTTTTTATGATGAGCAAAATTATTCTGGAGGAGTTGGAGTTGTTATAGGGAGTGAAGGCTTTGGAATGAGCAGACTTGTAAAAGAAAACTGTGACTTTCTAATAAAAATTCCTATGACAGGACATATAAATTCATTAAATGCATCAGTTTCAGCAGGAATAGTAATGTATGAAATTATGAAACAAAGGAGGAACGCATAACATCAATTAAAGGTTTGCTAATTAAGGGCAACCAGTAAAATTAATTTGCTGTTATGCTAAAACTAAATGAAGCCAAATAAAATAAAAAGAAATTTAATTATTATATTTACTGTAATAATATTACTTGTGGCAACAATATTTGTTCTATATATGACAACTGATATATTTAGAACAAAAAGGGATGCTTTCTTTAGGTATGCTTTGCAAATACCAGAAATTTTTGAGGTGCTAGAAACAAGTGATGGGTATCAAACATTTCAAAAAACAAAGCAAACAAATACTTATATAACAACGGGTGAAATGAGAATTACTAGTTCACAGAATATTGCTGATGAAAGCATCTTAAACAAAGTGAATATGACTGTGTTTGGAAAAACAGATTATAAAAAAGAACAAGCAAATTATGACATATCAATAAGAAGTGATAATAATGAGCTTTTTAATATGACGGTTGCGCAAGATAAGGATTTATATGGTTTTTATTCTGAACAAATAGCTGATGGATATATAGTTTTTAGAAATGATAATTTACCGGAATTAGCTACAAAAATGAATATGCAAAGCGCGGAAGATTTGCCAGATCAAATAACCATATTTAATAAGGATGAGATTTTAAAAGTATCTAATATAGAAAAAAATCATCTTCAAGAATATATAAAAATGATTAGAAACCAAGCTCCTGATACATCATACAGCAAAAACACAAGAGAAAGAATTGAAATTGAGGGAGAAAAATATGATACAACTTCGTATACATTAAGTTTGAACTCGGAGCAAAATAGCAATTTGCAAATTTCAATTTTAAATAAATTAGTGCAAGACAGTATAATGATGAATTTTATAACATCAAAATGTAGATTACTTAATTTAAATAATGATTACACAGATGTAAACACATTAAATAGTATGATGAAACAAAGAACAGAAGATTTGCAAAATAATCCAGACTTAGCAGGAGACTTTTCGATTACTGTATATGAATATAGACAAAAGAATATTCAAACAAAAATTCAAATAGGAACAAAAACTATAACAATTTCAAATATAAATAATGATGAAGACATGTTTGTCACTATAAAAATTGAAGAAGAAAATGAGCCTACTATAGACTTTAAAATTGAAAACAACAATGATACTTATACAATAAAATTGCAAAAAGATGATGATGGAATTATTGATAGTATAGAGCTAATTTATAACATGACGGGAACAGTTGCAGAAAATAATGTTCAAAATCATATGACAATAAATTTGGTAGATGGAATAAAATCAGTAACTTTTGAATATAATGATACAATTAACTTTACAAATGATGTAGGTGAATTTCAAGATATGCAGGATGGTAAAGTTGCAGTTATTAATGATTATGACAAAGACTATTTAAATGAATTTATAAATGCAGTTAAAAATCAAATAAACTCTGTATATATATCACAAGGAGCATCAATAGGAATAAATTTGGATCCACTATTTGAATAATATGATAATACAAAAGACGCTAATGAAAGATTATGAAAAGTATTAGTGTCTTTTTATTTAATTTATAACAGTGGATGTTTTTAAGAAATACAATTATTAATAAAGAAAAATATTTTAACCTGATAAATAAAAGAAGGTGAACATAAAACAAAGAAAGATAAATGCAAATAAAAAAGCAGATAAAAGTAAAATGAAAAATAGTAGCAAAATTAAATGAAAAAACGAAAGACAAAAAGCTCAAAGCACAAAAAAATGCTGAAATATAGGGGCAAAAATGTACCAAATTTAGCTTTGTGAAAAAAATATGAAAAAAACTTGAAAATTTTTTGAAAAAAGTGTTGACTTTTGCAATTCAAGATAGTATAATAAAATACGTTCCGGTCAGGAACACAAAGTACATTGAAAAGTAAACAATGAATCTTTTGAGAAACCAATAAAATTGCGGTAGTTTAAGTACTACTAAAAAA
>CAMMLF010000140.1 GCA_946497585.1 uncultured Clostridium sp. | reverse complement strand
GGCAAAAAGAATACCAACAATATTGCCAGACCTAACATTTAATCAGTCCTTAGAAATTACAAAAATACATAGTATAGCAGAAACATTACCAAAAAATAAGCCAATAATAACCAATAGACCATTTAGGGCTCCCCATCACACAATATCTGTAACATCACTTGTGGGAGGCGGAATAAGCCCAAAACCCGGAGAAATAAGTTTGGCACATTATGGAGTGCTATTTTTAGACGAGCTTCCCGAATTTAATAAAAAGACTTTAGAAGTTTTAAGAGGACCATTGGAAGACAAAAACATAACTATAAGTAGGGTGAATGCCAGTTTAACATATCCGTGCAACTTTATGCTAGTCGCATCAATGAATCCATGCCCATGCGGATATTATGGCTCAAAAGAAAAAGAATGCACATGTTTGCCAGATGCAATTACAAGATACATAAACAAAATAAGTGGCCCACTTTTAGACAGAATAGATATACAAGTGGAAGTAAATCAGGTAAAATACCAAAACTTAGAAGATGATAGACCGGCAGAATCTTCTCATGAAATGAAAGAGCGTGTAAACAAAGCAAGAAAATTACAGCAGGAGCGTTATAAAAATTATGGAATATACTCAAATTCAGAACTAACACCAAAATTAATAAACGAATATTGCAAAATAGATAGTAAAACATCAAAAATATTAGAAGATGCTTTCAACAGGTTAGGTTTTAGTGCAAGAGCATATAATAGAATATTAAAAGTGGCTAGGACTATAGCAGATTTAGACGAAAAGCAAAATATAGAGCTAAAACATGTGGCAGAAGCAATACAGTATAGGAATTTGGATAAGAAATATTGGAAAAATTAAATTTAAAGTTACAATTAAGAGAAAAAAATAAGTATAGCTGAGCCCTTTGTCCGCTCCGCTGTGCTAAAAGCTACAGACCATATACTGAAATTTTTATAATTATAGCAGTTATAAAAAACTTAAACGAGGTGATGCATTATTTACTTTAAAAAAGAGATAGGAAAAGAGGGAGAGGACATTGCAGAAAAATATTTAAAATCAAATGGATATGAAATTGTAGATAGAAACTTTTATGCAAGACAAGGTGAAATAGACATTATAGCAAAGCAGAAAAATGAATGGGTATTTATAGAAGTAAAAACCAGAACAAATGATGCTTTTGGAAAACCAATAGAGGCAGTAGACAATACAAAACAAAAACATTTGATAAAAGCAATAAAATATTACATCTACTCTAATAGGATAGAAAACGAGTGTATTAGAGTAGATGTAATTGAAGTGTACAAAGTAGGAGAGAGGCATATTATAAATCACATAAAGCAGGTGATATTATAAAAATAATTCAAATTCCTTTCCAATTTAAAAAAGAAATTCAAAGACAAAAAATTTGCAGCAGGTTGCTCAAGAGATGTAATAAAAAGAGGTGCAGAAATACTAGGTTGGGACCTAGACAAACTGTTTGAAGAAACTATTTTAGCAATGAGAAGCTCAGAAGATAAGGTAAATGAAGAAGTGGTATAAATTTAAGAACATACAAATTGATTAAAATCAATTTGTAATAAAAGAGCTTTAGGTTGAAATAGAAGCAAATTAATTAAAAATTGCAAGCATAACTAAAATTATGCTTGCAGTTTTTGGAAATTATAGTTTCAATATATTATTAGAAAAATCATAATTTCAACAACTTTCTAATTTCATTAACTTTAGATAAATCTTCCTTGTATGGTAACCTTGGTTTAACAAAATTACTAGAACCTCTTTTTTCAAAGCTATATCTTGGAATTAATTGAATATGAAAGTGATTTATAGGACCATCACACATTGTGCATAGATAAACACTTTCAGTACAATAAACCTCTTTTATAATATTCATAGCTTTTTTTGCAAAAATAAATATTTCTCTACACAAATCATCTGGAATTTCAAGCATATTTTTGTAATGCTTTTTTGAAGAAATAATAGTGTGACCAATGGAACGTGGGTTTCCACATAAGTAACATTCAAAATCATTATTTTCATATAAAAGCTTGTCTGAATTATTTCCATAAATACAAAAATTATTTTTCTTATCATAGCATGTAGGACAAATGCCTAAATCTGTTAAAATAGAAGCGGACAGTTTACCATCATTATCTAGCAATGACTTAATTCCAAATTTAACTTTATTCCATTCTTGTCTCAAATTATCATAAGATAACAAATTTTCTATGTCATCAAAATCTGTCCACTCTAAATTTTCAACATCATTTTCATTAATATTTTTAGATGTAGGACCATCATCAATTGCAACGTACACGTTACAAACCACATCCTCATCAGCAGGAGTGTGATACTTTAATGTATAAATAGGTTCAGTAATTAATAAATGATTAGCTCTTAAAGTTTCTTCTTCAGTTTCACGGATAGCACACTCTTCAAAAGTTTCGGCATCCTCTACATGACCTTTAGGGAAAGACATATCTTGAAGTTTATCACGATATACTAATGCAATTTTTTTAGTATCTAAATTAACTAAAATAGTTCCTGCTTTTTTTACTAACATAAAAACCTCCTTTATATTTTATTATAAAAATAGTCCACGGTACGCAAAATTAATTTAACCAAAACTTAGATGTATCAATGAATTTGAGCTTTCAAGTGTCAAAGAAACAATTATTTTATATTATCTAATATTTTATCATTTTGTGTAAAATTTTTTAGCCAATTATTTATATTTTTTTGCTTTCTAAAAATTAACACTTTATTGGTAGGAATGCTTTTTATCATTTCTAAAACTTTTGGACGTTTCTTTTTATTATAGCTCCAAACATACTTAACAAAAGTAAAATCTAAGCGTTCTTTACATCCGGGAATGTCGGGTTTATCTTTATTAAAATTTTTAAATATCCTTTTAGAAACACCTTTTAATTGAGCAAAAGTTGAATAATCTAGCCAAATAATTAAATCAGCCTTTTCTAGACGTTCTTGCAAAGTTTTGTTGTAATTGCCATCAATAATCCATTTTTCATCATTAGCTTTCTCTAAAATTTTTTCATCTCTTTCATTTTTATCAATTTGAACCCAGTTAGGTTTGTAATTGATAGCATCTAGATGAATGGCGGGAATGTCTAGCTCTTTAGAAAGTATATCTGATAAAGTACTTTTTCCACTTCCTGAGCCACCTATAATTGAAATTTTTTTAACTTGTTTTTTACATTCTTCTAAGGTAAGTTCGCTAGCTTTTATAGAAGAATTTTGAACAGAAATTGACATATGACCTCCTAATAATTTTTTTTTATTGAATGGAGAAATTAAATTTTTCTTCTCATATTCATTTTTCTCATAAACTATAAATGACTTGTACAAAAATATTCTAACATAAAAAGTTATTTTTTTGCGACGATTCCATATAAAACTCTTTTTAATTCTATGCCTTTTTCAGTAGTATGCTCATTTACATATTTGTTAAATAGCTCTTCTTCTATTTGATTTTTATGAACATTGTTTGAAGGGTTTAGTTCAGAAAAATCATCTAAAATAGGCGTTTTAAGAAGTAATGCAAGTAAATCATCTGCAGTTTGGTAATATTCATATTGTATAATTTCCTGCATATTTATTTCAGAAAAGCCGGCCTTTTTAATATCATCATAATCTTTTTGGCTAATTGAAATTTCATCTTTATAAGCTTGACCTCTTTTAAAGAGTTCCTTTAATTCCCAGCAATCGTATTTATCTACACCTTCTAAAATAAGCATACCATTTGGGGCTAAGCAATTATATATTTGTTTAGCATCAATAATAGTATGTCTGGCAGAGATAATATCAAATAAATTATCAGGAAATTTCATATTAAGATTATCCATGGTAACAAATTTGATAGACTTGTTAGGATAATTTTTCTTATTTTTATTGGCTGTATAAATCATTTTAGGTGAAAAGTCAGTTCCAATAATCATTTCAGTATTAGGCATTAGAGATAAAGCTTTTTCTCCACCGCCTGTACCTAAATCTAGTATTAGTGAATGGGAATTAGAATATTTTGCAATTTCTTTATAAAAATCCCAAGAACTTTCTTGCTCTACTGTATATTTAATATCTGAAAAGTCCCAGTTCCCAATTTCTTCGTATCTTTTTTGTTCAATGTTTTGCATAATTAATTCTCCTTATATTTGAAATTATATTCTATAATTTTCAATATTTTCACTCTCCGTCTATATTTTAACATAAAAATAAAGAAAAAGGGTGGTATTTATGAAAAAATCTGTGGCATAAATTGAAAATATATGATATGCTTATATAGAAATCAAGCAAGAAGAGATTAAGAAAAAGAGGGAGAGGATAGAAGTGAGTGAGGTTACAGAAAAAATTAAACAAGAGTTATTAGTAAGATGTGAAAAATCAAAACAAAAAGATGGTTATGATT
>CAMMLF010000139.1 GCA_946497585.1 uncultured Clostridium sp. | reverse complement strand
CGAGCATCTTTGACTATAACTAAGTAGGACTGCAGAGTGTAGCGGGCAAGCTGGAGCGAGGTATGAAATGCCGAAGCGACTCGCGCAGTGAAATGGGAGAGAATGTATATTGTGACAAAACAGAGTATATTAAGATATATTATCAAGTAACATAAAAAAGTAAAATAACATACTATATATCAGTTAGAAAGGAGATATTAGTATGTTAAGTTACATAATTCAAGGCAAAACAAAATTGCAAGGAAAAGTAGAAGCATCAGGCTCAAAAAATGCAGCACTCCCAATAATAGCTACAGCTATACTAAATCCAGAACCTGTAACACTATATAACATTCCTAACATAGAAGATACTAAAATCACATTAGAAATATTAAAGTTATTAGGTTGCACAGTCGATAATAAAAATGGTAAAATAACAATATGTAGCAAAAATATGAACAAAACAACTATTCCTAAAGATTTAATGCACAAATTACGTTCAACAGTAGTTCTTGCTGGGGCTATAATAGGAAGATTCAAAGAAGCCACATTTGCATTTCCAGGGGGATGCAATATAGGAGCAAGACCAATTGACTTACACTTAGATGCATTTAAAAAATTAGGAATAGACATTGAAGAAGAAGGTGACGTTATAAGTTGCAAATGCAAGGAAATTGTAGGTAAAAGGATAAAGCTAAAATTCCCAAGTGTAGGTGCAACTGAAAACATTATCTTAGCATCAGTATATGCAAAAGGAGCTACACATATAACCAATGCAGCAAAAGAACCAGAAATAAAAGATTTAGCAAAATGCTTAAATTGTATGGGAGCTAAAATATATGGAGCTGGTACTTCAGAAATTACAATATTTGGAGTAAAAAGCTTACATAAAGCAAATTACAAAATAATTTCAGATAGAATAGAAACAGGAACTTTACTTTGTGCAGTAGCTGGAACAGGTGGAAAAATCACAGTAAAAGGAGCAAATCCAGAAAATTTGTTAACAGTGCTTTATTCACTAAAAGAAGCGGGATGTAAAGTCACAATAAATAGAAATACAATAAAACTAGTTGCTCCAAAAAGGCTCAAAGCAATTAAACTCGCAACAGAGCCATATCCAGGATTTCCAACAGATATGCAACCAATAATGGGAGCTATACTTACAAAAGCTGAAGGAAAATCAATTATAGAAGAAAACATATTTGAAAATAGGTTCAAATATGCTGAAGAATTAATTCGAATGGGAGCAAACATTGAAGAAAATGGAAAAATGCTTGAAATTACAGGCGTAGACACATTATATGGAAAAGACGTAATGAGCAAAGACTTAAGAGGTGGAGCAGCTTTAGTAATAGCAGGATTAATGTCAGAAGGTAAAACACGAGTAGAAAACATTGAATATATACTAAGAGGATATGAAAACTTAGACGAAAAGCTTCAAAAACTGGGAGCTAATATAAAAAAAGAAAAGGTGGTATAAATGCCAAATAATAGCATTTTCAATTTTGATGAACAAATTGAACTTGAAGAAACTAGAAAGAAAGTAACAAAAACAGCTCAAAAAAAGAAAAAAACTAGTAAAGCTAAAAAAGCAGACTTAGAACAAGAACACTTCATTGGAGAAAATGAAGTGAAACATATAGATAAGAAAAAACTAGAAAAAATCAAAAAAGAAAAATTAAAAGAGAAAAGAACAAAAGAAAAAGAACTTGCTAAAGAACAAAAGAGACAGGACAAGCTAAGAATTCAAAGAGCAAAACAAACTAAAAAAGCAAGAATGACAGAAGAACAAATTAGAAGAAATAGAAGAGTAAAAACTTTTATAAAACTTATTTTGCTTTTAGCAGTAATTGCAGGCATAATTATTTACTTAATGTTATCACCAATATTTAATATAAAAAATATTAATGTAGAAGGAAACACGAGTATATCATCTGAACAAATAATTAGCTTATCTAAAGTTCAAAAAGAAACAAACCTATTTAAAGTATCTAACAAAGATACAATTTCAGCAATTAAAGAAAATCCATATGTTAGAACAGTAGAAATAAGAAGAACTCTGCCAGATACTATAACATTTGTAATAACAGAAAGAGTAGCAACATATATGCTTGAATATGGTGGATCATATGCATACATAGATAATCAAGGATATATATTAGAAATTTCTGCAAATCCAAAAGAAGGACTTTCAAAAATAACTGGTTATGAGACTTCACAAGATGAAATTGTACCAGGAAAAAGATTATGTGAAAATGATTTGGAAAAATTAAACACTGTATTAAGAATAACAGCTTCAGCAAAAACAAATAACATAGATAGTTTAATTACTTCTATTAATATAGAAAATAGTAGCAATTATACATTGTTCATGGAAACAGAACAAAAAACAGTTTACCTAGGAGATTGTACAAGCCTAGATACTAGAATGTTATATGTAAAAGCTATATTAGAAAAAGAAAAAGACCACGCCGGAGAAATATTTGTAGACATGAACTTAAATGAAAAATATCCATTCTTTAGAGAGAAGGTTTAAAGCGAAAGGAGATTTTTATGAAAAACAAAAGTGCATACATAGCAATAGGTATAGTTTGCGTCGTATTAGCAGCAGCTATTACTGTACAAGTAAGAACTATGCAAGGAGAAAATTCAGCTGTATCGCAAGCATTTGCAAATAGTGAGCTAAAAGACAGTTTACTAGAGTGGAAAGAAAGGTCAGATAATGCCGAAGCAGATTTAGAGCAGTCAGTAAAAAGACTAGAAGAGCTAAGACAGACCTCAACAGAAAATGGTAATAGCTCAGCAGAAAAACAAGAAGAACTAAAAACATACAATCAGTTATTAGGTCTTACAGATGTAACTGGAGAAGGAATAACAATGACAGTTACAGATAGCATTCAAACAAACACAGCAATTGATATGAACAATTTAATTGTTCATGATTCAGATTTAAGAAGTTTAGTAAATGAATTAGCTAATGCAGGTGCAGAGGCAATATCAATAAATGATGAAAGAATAGTAAATACAACTGCAATAACTTGCGCAGGAAATGTCATATTAATAAATGGAAACAAAGTAGGTTCACCATTTACAATAAAAGCAATTGGAAACCAAGAAAGTTTGTATGGAGCAATTACTAGAGCTGGTGGATATACATATGGGCTAACGGCAAGGTCAATACAAGTAGATACAAGAAAATCAGATAATGTACAAATATCAAGATATACAGGAGCATTAAGTTTCAAATATGCTCAAAACAATGATTAAAAGGAGGGCATATGAAAAAAGACAAAGAAAAAAAGCCAATTAATAAAGCTACACTAGTTTTATCAATAGTATCAGGAGTTATAGCTTTAGTCCTTATAGCATCAATCTTTGTACAATTTAGAACTGTTGATGAATCAAGAGAACTAGATATAGAAGGTATGAGAGATGATGAATTAAGAACTCAAATAGCAAGTTATAGGTCTAGATATGAGGAAACAATGGAGCAATACAATGCTAATCAAAACACAATAAATGAATATGAAACAGCTATAAATGAAAACCAAGAAACAACAGAGCTACTAGACCAAGAAGTTGAACAAGCTAAAACTATTTTGGGACTTACAGATGTAAAAGGAAGCGGAGTAGTAATAACACTAACAGATACAGAAGAAGCACTATATACATATATAGCAGATGATTTAATATTATTACTTAGTGAATTAAGATATGCGGGAGCAGAAGCAATATCAATAAATGATAATAGAATAATAAATCTAGCAGATATAGTAACTTTAAATGATGGACTAATTATACTATATGGAAATGTAAGATTAACATCACCATATGTAGTAAAAGCAATAGGTGACCCAACATATTTAATGAGTACACTTAGCATAAAAAATAGTGGATATATTGACCAGATGAAAGCTAATGGTATGTCAATTGAAGTTGAACAAGACAACAATATTGAAATAGGAGCTTACACTGGAGAACTAAACAATAGATACTTAAAAGAAGTAGAATAAATTAATTAAAACAATAACTAAGTTAAAAGTTATATGATATAAAAGCTATAAAATGGCTAGAAAGGATTTAATTATGATGATAATAGCAATAGTAGTAGGATGTGTATTAGGTGTAGTTATAGGAATTCTAACACCAACAATTCCATATACAGTATCACAATATTTAGCAATAGCAATAGTTGCTGCACTTGATTCAGTATTTGGCGGAATCGCATCAAACATTAAAAAGAACTTTGATATGAAAGTATTTATTTCTGGATTTTTTGTAAATGCAATACTAGCAATGCTACTTACATATTTAGGAGAAAAATTAAATGTAGACATATACTTAGCAGCAATAATAGTATTTGTAGGAAGAATGTTCAATAACCTAGGAATTATACGTAGATATTATTTATCAAAATTTTCAGAAAAAAG
>CAMMLF010000138.1 GCA_946497585.1 uncultured Clostridium sp. | reverse complement strand
AAATTTTGATGGCAAATTGGAATAAATGTTACATATCTATTATAACTGCACAAATTTAATTCTAGGCCAAAGAAAAAAAGGCTTTTCTTTTGTTCTAATATGTGTTATACTTAACAAGTAATTTGATTTGTCTCCTTAGCTCAGTTGGTAGAGCAACTGACTCTTAATCAGTGGGTCTAGAGTTCGAATCTCTAAGGGGACACCAA
This sequence comes from uncultured Clostridium sp., assembly GCA_946497585.1. Taxonomy (GTDB): domain Bacteria; phylum Bacillota; class Clostridia; order TANB77; family CAG-508; genus CAG-793. The sequence goes on along the minus strand of CAMMLF010000138.1, from coordinate 4,207 downwards.
TAAGCATGTAAAAGTCCGTATTTTCGGGCTTTTTTATTGTCTAAATTTTCCATATTTTCCATATTTTCCATATTTTTTATATATGTCAGAGTAAAACGAGAGTAAAAATTACTCTCATTTTTACTCTCGCTAAAAGTAGTTATCGGTTATATTAATAGCTTTATTTTTTATTACTTGAGATAAATGTCCATACTTATTAACAGTAGTGCTATAAACTTTATGTCTTACAAATTTTTGAATATGATATAACTCGATTCCTTCAGTCATCATTGTTGTTACAAAAGTATGTCTAAGGTCGTACATTCTTATTTTTTTAACATTTGCTAATTGGCAATATTTATGAAATTTTCTTCGTAAAATAGTATCTGAATATGGTTTATTATAGTTATAGTTCCAAAATATTATTGAATTAAGATCTAATTTTAATTCAGTAGATAAGAAATCTTTATATTCCTTTATTTCTTCACAATGCTTTTTTGATATGTCAATGTATTCAGTGGACCATTCATTTTTTGTAGATTTTAAGTAAGATGCTGGAATTAATATTTTTTGTCTTTCTTTAATAATGTAATCTTTATTAAATTTATTTTTAGAAATCAATTCATCAAAGGTTATTCCAAATTTATTAGCAATGGAATACAAAGTATCTCCTTTATTTACTATATAATCATGGTCTTTGAATTTACTAGGATCATATTCAATAGAATGATTAATCAGAAGTTTATTATTTTCAAAATCTATACTGTTCCAAGTTAATGCTCTAATTTCACCAGGGCGAGTACCTAAAGCAAAACCAAATAAAACAAACGTTTTGATTAAATAAGCATCTTTTTTAATATTTATGTTTTCAGACATTACAAGTTCATCAATTTTTTTGAAGAATCTTTTTACTTCATCTTGGGTCCAATATTGCATTTCTTTATTTTCAATTTTGTATTTAGCAATGTCTACAAATGGATTATTAGCTATAAGATGATTATCTTTCATCCAATTATAAAACGTTCTTAGTTGTTTCATAATGTGATTTTTCTGCTTATTTGTAGTATTTAATTCATCGATAAATTTACTCCAAAAATCAATATCGCAATGATGGATATTTCTTTTAATTTTGCCTCTTATATGACAATTATAATCTTTTTCTTTTCTTTTAATTGTATTGTATCCTAATTTTTTTACATATTTACATGCATAAATATATTTATCCCATAATTCATCAAGATCTGATTTATTTTCTTTTTCAATCTTTTTCTTTGCTTTTATTGTCGGATTATCTCTTATTTTGAGGGCTTTATTAATATCATAAATTTTATTCCCATCTTCATCCTTGCTAATACTCGTTTTATATGGTTTACTTATATCAATAATGTAATTTTTGTTTATCTTATGTCTTTTAATAGATTGATATCTAGTTTTTTCATATATATTTTTATTCATTAATTATCACATCCTTATTTGAATTTTCTTTAAAATGTGATATAATGATATAGAAAAATCCTATAGCATTATATCGATAGATATTTTGTCTTAGTCTTGTCGGACTGTGGGTTTTTCATTTCGGTTCCGTGTTACAGCACGGAATCTTTTTTATTTGTATATAACTAAAGTGTTGAATCCTTCCATTTGACCAGTTAACCCTTGATTTGGAATAACAGCAAATCTAATATCTATTATTTCATAACCATCTGCTTGCATAGAACTTATTATTTCATTGATTTGAGTTGTATATTTATCATCACATTGAAATCCTTGGTTGTAGAATTTACTAAAACTGTTAATCATAAGAATATGTTTATGTCCATCTTTTTCTACTAAATATTTTTTTAAATTGCTATAAACAGATGCGGCTGTATCTTTTTGAATGTTTGTAAATAATCCCATAATATATAATTCCTTTCTAATTAATCATTTCATATTATCAATAATTTTTATAATCATATCTTTTTGTTCAGATGACAAATTATTAATTTTTTCTTTTAATAAGTCTGTTTTTCTGCTATCATCTGGTTTTCTAGTTTCTGGAACATCAAATCCCATTAACCAGCCTTCATCAACATTTAAGACTTTACTTAAAATGTATATAGAATCTTGTTTTGCTTTGTACTTTCCTGATAACCAATTACTTATCTGCGTTTTACTAATATTGGTTTTTCTAGATAAATCGGCAGCTCTAATATTATTGTTTTTCATAGCTATTCTCAGCCTGTTCGCGAATGTATCTTTCATAAACACTCCTTTCATAACTATTATTATTATACATATAAAATTGCAAAAAAACAATAAAAGTTTAATAAAACTTTACAAAAGTTAGGAAAAATTAAATTTTAATGTTGACTTTTTAATTTAAATAGTTTATGCTTAAGTTGAAGTTAGGAAATCCTAACAACGAAGGAGGCAGAAAAATGACCAAAAATGTTTTTGATTATTCAAAGTTAAAGGGGCGTATTAAAGAAAAATTTAATAATCAAAGAGATTTTGCAAAAGCGTTATGTATTAGCGAAGTTGCTTTAACTAATAAGTTAAATAACAGAACAAAGTTTAATCAAGATGAAATTTTGAAATGTATAGACTTATTAGTTATAGACTTAGAAGAAATACCATTATATTTTTTTACCATATAAGTTAGGAAAACCTAACTAGACAAGACTAAGACAAAATAAAAACACAGTTCGACAAGATTAAGAAAGGATTTGATGAAAATGATTAAAAAAAGAAGACTAAAAAGATGGGTTAGAGTTGCAATTAAAGTAATAATTACTTTGATTATATTAGGCATTCTAACTATTTTTATTGGAAAAATTGTAGGTAATTATAATGATTTGGCTGCGCAATGTGATCAAGACAAAGGATATACTTGTTCACATTATGAAATAAGCCAATATCGGAGGTAATTATGAGAGAAAAAGAATATTACTCAGTTAATGATATTGCAATAGCTTTAGGAGTTTGCAGAAGCACAGCTTATAAAGAAGTTGATAATATGAACCGAGAATTAAAAAAAGAATACCCAAATGTTAGGATATTTGAACATCGTATTCCGATTTGGTATTGGAATTTAAAAACTAAGAAAATCGAAAGATATACAAATGATGAAACGGAGGGAGAATATGTAAGATAAAAAAAGACAGAAAACTAATCTTTTTCTGTCAATAGTTCAAAGTAATCTGTTTCTTCGCCACATTCTGGACAATATTTAAAATTATTGAAATTTTTGTTCATATAGTCTTCTTCGAATTGATCGTTTTCAGGGTTAAAGCGACATTCGGGATTTGTACAATAATTTTGTAATATGAAAGTACAGTTTGGGCACGATTTGGGATTTTCCCATTCAATGACAAAATTACAATTTGGACATTTCATTATTTTATTCACCTCCAGTTCTGTGTTTATTATAGAGTTTAAAGGTGATAAAAACAATAATATTTTAAAAAATTATTTGGTGGAAATGATGATGTAGATGTATAGGTGAATAGTATTTTTTCTTTTAAAAAAACAATCACCTCCTTTCTAAAATCTGTAATTCTTACATCTGCATCATCATTTCCACCAAGAATATCGTTCCCATTAAGTTAGAGCCTTAGATAAAACTAAATTATGCTCATTTATTCTATATGTTACCTAAAATCAAATATCTAAGGTTCTCATTTAATGGGAACACAGGGGGAAGACAAAATTTATAGGAGGACTAATGGATAAACATAAATACTGGTTAAAATTTTACAAGGACTTTTTAAAATCTCCTCAAATGAAAGTGATACGAAAAATGCCGAATGGTGCTGAATATATTCTTCTTTATATGGCTTTAATGCTGGAAAGCATAGAATCAGTTGGACATTTAAGACTTAACGATAGCGTACCATATAACAATGATATGCTTGCTAGTATTACTGATACAAATATCGATATAGTCCGTACTGGAATGAAATTATTTGAAGAATTAGGAATGATTCAAATATTACCAGATAAAACTATTTTCCTGCCAGATGTTCCTAAACTTACTGGCAAGGAATGTGATTCAGCTTCACGAGTTAGAAAATATCGGTTAAAGCAAAAGGAAAATTTAGAATTGTTACAATGTAACGCAAATGTAACAGAATGTAACAGTGATGTAACAAAATGTAACGACAATATAGAGAAAGAAAAAGAAATAGATAATAGAGAAGATATAGATATAGAGAAAGATATAGATAATAGTTTATTGTTGTTGTTA
>CAMMLF010000137.1 GCA_946497585.1 uncultured Clostridium sp. | reverse complement strand
AATAGAAACAAAAGTATTAATAAGTTCATTATAGAAATTTTCATCACCTGTAAGTCTATACCAAAATTTTTGCCCTATAATTACAGGATATTCTTCATTAATATTTTTGTAAAATTGTGATAAATCGTTTTCTGTACCATACAATACTCCAACAATACAATCTATGTTCGGATTAAAATTAGGCAATCTATTAATTCTTGCAAGATTTTTAATAGCTTTAAAATCATCCTTAATTGAGGTAATGTCTGCATGATTAATTGTATTTGGGCCAGATTTTATTTGGCAATATTTTCTTCTACCATCTAGTGCATCTACAAATTCAATATCAATGCCTGATGTTGTTGAAGCTAGACCTGATAAAACTTCACAACAAAATGTTTGAATTTGAGTTCCAAAAGATGTGTTAATCGAAGTTCCCAAAATACGTGGATAAACAAGAGCTTTGGCAATATTCTCTTTTGATGTATTACCAAAAGCAAAATTCGCAAGATAATTTACAAGAAAAGGGTTAATTTTAAATTCTTTAATCTTTTTAAGCTTCTTTGTATTTTTAATATGGTTTTCAACAATATTATCTTTAAAGAAAGTTTTTGCTTTAGATAAGATTTCTTGTTTCTCTTGTTCATTCATCTTAATATACCTCTCTTTATTAAAAAAGTATCATAAATCTTTAATTCTATTCATTTTGTAACAAAGATTCCACTTTGTCATAAATATAGTTTTCATAACCATCAAAACTATATTTGGTTAAATAAGCATCATTGATATTACCCTCTTCTAGCGATTCATAATAATCTAAAACTTTTAAAGGAACCCCATAATCACTTATTTGGCGTCCTTTTTGACTAACTGCATTATATTCTAGTTTTGTAAGTAATTTATCTATTCCTGTGACATCTTCCATTTTGATAATATCTTCATTTGCTTTGATATATTTATACATTAAATTAAAAACACCCAGATATTTAACAACATGGTATTTTAAAATATTATAAACAAAATTAGCAGTATCTCGCATTGCGGAATTTATATTTGCTTTGTTATTTAATTTATTATTAACCGCACCTCTAAAACCATCTTTTAAGTAATAATATAACAAATAGGATAAAATAGAATACTCTTTACCACTATATGAACTTTTAGATTTCTTTGATATAAGATGATATAATTCTGTTTCTGTTTTTACAATTGGGAAAATGGTATTTAAAATAATTTGAAAACCATCAAAATCTATATTCATACTACGCTTATTAGTTTTTGATATTAGATTTGAAATGCGTTTATTCTCATAACTATTTAGTTTTTTAATTTTATCATATATAAAAATTTTATCATTCCGACTAACAGCTTTAAATTGTTGAAATAATTCATTCGGGAGTTTTCGTTCACGTTGTTTTTCTATTATTGCATTTTTTGCTTGAATATTTTGTTCGTTTAAATATTTTTCTTGTGTAAAAAAGTAATCTAAATCATCTTTAAGAATATCCTTATCATAATTTTTATGCTTAATAGAATCTTCCGGAGTATTTAAAGTATCTTCGAAGTCTTTTTCAAAAGCAAATACCCTTCCACTATAATGTTCTAAAAAACGTCCGGCTCTCCCTGCAATATTTTTTGCATCAAAAGGTTTTAATGGCTTAGAACCTTTTGAGTTATGTATTACTATTAAATTTTTTGCGGTAGTATTTACACCCTCAGTGATTGTTGTAGTAGATAATAAAAATTTAATTTGCCCTCCATTAAACAAATTTATGATCTCTTTTTGAATATATTTTGGAACCAGACCATGATGAATACCTATTCTATGTTCAAGAGCTTGGCATACAATCCAATCAGAATAAAATCTTCTTTTTATATGTTCAATCAAGTCTGTATACTCTAACAAACCAACATCTATATCCATATTATCCATTATTTTTTCTGCATATTGCTCTACTAAATAAGGTTTACAACAATATATAATAGAATTTTCTTGATTTTCATAAATGTTTGTAAGTAACTCTATTAATCTTTTATTTTTATCTTTGGGCTTTGAAAAGTTGATAATACGATTTTCATTAATTTCTACAAAATTTGTATATTCATTTATTATAAAATGATTTTTATTGACAATTTCTATATTATTAAAATTTATGGTATCTATTTTATTTTCATCTAAAAAAATTTTAAAAGAATTATTTGCAGAAGAATCATATTCAATGTATGGTCCTGCTAATAATACATCTTTTACGTTTTGAAGTATTTCGAATGAAGCTAATCTATATGCAACATCACGTTCATTTTCTCTTGTTGTGTTGTCAATAACATAGTCATTATCCAACTTATATATTTCGTCAATAAAAACAAAATCAAAATCAATTTTATTTTTATCTGTAAATGATAAAAATCTTTCTGGAGTATATATGAATATATTCTTATCGTCGGTTATATCAATTTCACTTAAAGTATGAATCTTATAGTTTGATTTTATATATTTATAACTATTTTGAGTTAAGATTCGTTCTAAATTTTCAGATAATAAGGCAACCGTTGGAAATATTAAAACAATATTCTTATACTCCATTTTTTCAATAATGTCATAAACTAAATGGGTTTTACCAAAAGAAGTACTTGCAGATAAAAAATATCGATTTTGCTTGTCTTTTCTAAACTTATCTAATATTTCTTTTTGGTATCTATGAAGTTTATAATTTTTAGATAAATACAATGAACTTTCATTCATTAGAGAAGCCATTGTTGTCATATCACAGGTATTGATAATTGTATTCTGTCCAAATTTTTTATTTAATATATCATAATAGTGAGGAATTCCAACGACATTTGAAATATACCTCATAAATTTTAATTCTGATTGAGTTATTTCTTGATTTTTTAACTTGTCAAAATAATCACATACGATTTTTATTAATTTAGATTCATCCATTCTATTATCTTGATATTCATTTATAGCTTTTACGACAGAACTTGCTTCTTTTCTTCTATCCATTTAAGAACCTCTTTTTTTATTTCTTTAACTTCATGCACAGGAAGAAGTATGAAAAATATTGAATATGGGATATCTAAACTGCATTTATAATTACTATAATTGTTTTTTATATAGTTAACGACTTTGGTAATGTTGGATTCATAAGTTGATGAATTTACTCCATATACCAATAGAATTGGATACATTAATTTTATATTGTATTGTCTTATTTGTTCAATAAGATTTATACCATTATATTTCCAATCTTCCAAAATCTGTTTGATAATATTTGCATTTGGTTTTATCGCTTCAATTTGATTATCGATAGAATAAAATGTCTGACCTAAGTAATTTATTGATAATGCTTTATTGATATTTCCCATAACACTGTTAATAGCAGTATTATGACTTTCATGAAATTTTACTTCGCCAAACCACAATTCTATTTGTCCCTTATTGTCAAAAATGTGATAACTATCATAACCTTTTGTTTCAGAATTTTCTAGAGGATCAAAAAATCTACCTCGTGCGATAAAGGAGTCTTTTCCATATAAAGCCTTTAATATTGTACAAAGTAAAACTTCACCAAAAAAGCCTGCCTTAGTATTTGAATCATTATCTATCTCATCTTTAATGTACTTTATTTTATTTGATAATGCTGCAGCGTGCATATTTTGTAATCTGTTATAATCATTCTTTGGAAAGGTTTCATATGAATACTCAATAATAGAATTATAAATTATGCTTACGAGACCTTCTTTATGTTCACATGAAAAACAATTATCATTTTCGGTAGAAATACATATTCGCTCAATATTGTGTTCCTTATTAGGAAGTTCATATTTGTATAGAATTGTATTTTCAATTAATTCTCTTAATTTTTCTCTCATTTGAATTTATATAATAACTTTATACTAATATGACAACTATAGTTTATAGTAACTATAAATTCAAATAAAATAATTTTCTTCACAAATCCAAATTCAAATACACATCATCCATTTCATCTTGTGTAATTCCGATGTAGCGGAGTGTTACACTTGGTGTTGAGTGATTAAAAAGCTTTTGAATAAGCGTTATGTCGTAGCCGTTGTTGTAAGCATGATAGCCGAAAGTCTTTCTTAGTGTATGCGTGCCGATTTTTCCTTTTATTCCGACAGATTTTGCTACATCATTGATAATTTTATATGCCTGTTGCCTAAGTAAAAAACCCTTATTCTTTCTTGATATGAATAAAGGCTCATTTTCGTTATATTCTCTTGTCTTTAAATATTCTTTCAGTGCGGATTTTGTACTGTTTGATAGCGGAAAATCTTTGAACTTATTTGTCTTTTTCTCTCTTAGTCGTATTCTGTCTTTGATTTTCCCTTTTTCACTAACATCTGATATTCTAAGCTTCAGCAAATCACTTATTCTAAGCCCTGAATTTATGCCAAGAACAAACAAGCAGTAGTCACGCAGATTCTGCTGCTTAAGCAGCTTTTTG
>CAMMLF010000136.1 GCA_946497585.1 uncultured Clostridium sp. | reverse complement strand
TAGGATTAACAAAAAATCAAGAATTATCCGAAGAACTTTTACAAGAAACTTTTTACAGTGCAATACTGCACTATAATATATTGAAAGAAAATGACAAGATATTAAATTGGCTATATATAATCGCAAAAAATAAATGGAAAGACTATTTAAAAAAAGAAAACAGAATTAAAAAAATTCCACTTGATGAGAATTTAATTGAAGAATATTCTTTTGAAAATGAAATCGAAATGAACGATAATAAGAAGAGATTATATGAAAATATTAATAAATTAAATTCCATAGCAAAGAAGGTTATACTTATGAAGATAAATACAGAATTAACTTTTAAGGAAATCGGAGAAATTTTAGGAAAAGATGAATCTTGGGCAAAAACTATATATTATAGAGCAAGAATTAAATTGAAGGAGGAATTAAAAAGTGGTTAAAAAAGAATGTAGCTTGGTTCAAAATTTATTAAATGCCTATATTAATAACTCTGTGTCTGATGATGCAGAAGAGATTATTAAGGAACATTTAGAAAAATGCAAAGACTGTAATTCTATTTATATGCAAATGAAAAATGACAATGCTCAAAGTAAAGAACAAGAGGTAAAAAGACATAAAGAATATTTAAAGAAGTTTAACAAAAAATTATCACTTTTGAAAAAGATAATTATTATTTTATTAATTCTTATTTTGATAATATTTGTACCATTTGCTACCAAATTAATTCATAATAATTATATTTTAGATAGTGCATATAATAAGCTAGAAAGTATGCAAAACATGAACGAATATTACGCTAAAAGAGAAGATATACTTTTATATGATTATACATCTAACTTTTCTAGTAGTTGCGGTATAACTGAATATTATTATAAGAATGGTAAATATAAAATGGTTTGCTATTCAAAAAATGACTATGAAAATAGATATGAAGTATATGGACAAGAGGGTAGCAATGAAGAAATATATGTATATTATGATAGTAAAAAAGTTTCGTATAGAGAAAATGATGATTTATTAGTATATCAAAAGGGACAAGTATTAGAGAGTATTTACTACAACATAAGTCAGTGGTATATACCACAGAATAAATTATTAGACTTATTTGGAACCTATGAAACAAAAGTATATAATGGAAGAGAATGTTATGTTATTAGAAAAAATAGTACAGATTCAAAATCATTAAATTATAATGAATGTTGGATAGATAAAGAAACGATGATGAATGTTAGAAATGTGATGAATACTCAAAATGAAAATACACAGCAATATAGTGATTCTAAAATATATTTAGAAGAAAAAGAAATATCGGACATAGATGTAGAATTGCCAAGTAATTTGAATGGGTTTGAGGTAGAAAAATAATAGATGGAAGTAATACTGATAATTGGCAATCAAAACAGTTTAACATTTATCATAAATTTGCTTCTTTTAATGCAGAATCAAATAAGAATAAAATATATTCTACAAGCAAATGAATTAAGAAATTACAGAATAGAATGTAAAGATATACTAATAACCGACGTTATAGATGTATATAAAAGATATAGAAAAAAATGTTTATATTAATTTAGCCAAAAAATATAATACAAGTATTAATAATATAAAAGTTAATATGAGTAAAGCAACTGATATAGCTTATACTGTTCAAAAGGAATCAATTATACAAAATTATTTTAAGACTTCTGTGAAGATGACGCCAAAAATGGTAATCACTACTATAATTAATAAAAATAATTTATTGTAAATTTGAATGATTGGATTACAAGAAGTCGTTAAATAATAATGACTTCTTGTTAAAATATAATCTAAATGCGGGGTATTGCCAGAGGAAAAATTACTGAAAAAATTACCGGAAAGATGTTTATAAAAAATATTGCATTTTATAGAATTTCATAATATAATATTATTGTAAACCTTTTAAATTAATTATGCTTTTATAAAAAAATTAGTGTAGCATAGACTACGTGCACCATAGAGTGCTTGAATATTGTAGCAAATTAACTTTTGAGGTTTACATTTTATTATATCAAATTAATGCTCTTAGCATTTAACAAAGTAATTTTTCGACCATTAATCTCAATGAAATGCTCTTCTTTCAAGCTTTTAAGTTCTCTAAACATAGCAGACCTATTAACTGCAAGATAGTCAGCGAGTTCCTTGAATGAAAAAGGTAAATAAAAATAATTCAAACGACTTTTTCTATATTCAATATCAAAATATTCCAATAATTTATCACGAATTTGCTTTTTCTCCAAAATTTTAACTCTATCATTAGTTTCTTTATACTTATAATTTATAATATCAAATAAATTACTAAAAAAGACATTAAAATATTTATATTTAAGATTTTCAGGATTCATAAGTTTAATATAATCTATAACTAAAACTTTAGAATTTTCTTTTGCAATAACATTGCAATCATCACTATTAGTCAAAGAAATATTAGTTCCAAAAACACTATCTTTATTTAGATTTTCCATAAAAATTTCATTACCATTATAATCACTATTTACAATCTGAGCAGAGCCTTCTAAAATAATTGCAAGGATATTTCCACCCTTTATAGTAGGCAAAATTTCCTCATTTTTATGAAAATTGTATATATGTACACCTAATAAATTATATAATTTATCTATTTGAACCCTAGATAAGTTGTTAAAGGGAGTCTTCAAGATTTTATACCTCCAATAGTTACAAAATTAATGTTTAATTTCAAATTTTACAAAATTGTAATAAAAAATTTGTAGAAAAATGCACTAAAAAATAACCTTGGTAAATACACAGAAAATGAATGTTATACATAATAGCTAACCGCAAAAGTTATTTTTTTATTCAAAATAAAATCTTAATAAACCGCACAATATAAGTAAAATTTAAAACATGTTAAAAATCTAAAATAATCTTAGCACAAAAATAAAAAAGGTGCAAGTGCAACTTTTATTTAATTAGAATTATTGATATAAAATGTATAAATTAAATTTTAGGTAATTCAAATTAATAAAAAAGCTGTTCATCATAGCTAAATAAAACATTACCAAAAGAGACAAAGGAGGAACCACAAAATGAAAATAGTAAAAAGGGATGGTCATATAGTAGATTACGACCCACAAAAAATAAGAATAGCAATAGGAAAAGCAAATAATGAAGTAAAAGGAAAAGAAAAAGTTTCAAAAGAGCAAATTGATGAGATAATTAAGTACATCGAAGAACTAAACAAAAAAAGAATATTAGTTGAAGATATACAAGACATAATTGAAGAAAAACTAATGTCTTATGGAAAGTATAATTTAGCCAAAAAATATATTACATACAGATATACTAGAGAATTAGTTAGAAAAGCTAACACAACAGATAAATCAATCAAAGAATTAATCGAAGGCGAAAACGAATACTGGAATAGTGAAAACTCTAATAAAAATGCAGAAGTAGTAACAACACAAAGAGATTATTTAGCAGGTATTACTAGTACAGATATAACAAGAAGATTTTTACTTCCAGAAGATATAGTAGAAGCTCATGACAAAGGAATAATTCACTTCCATGATGCAGACTATTTCGCACAAAATGCTTTGCATAACTGCGAATTAATCAACTTAGATGATATGTTACAAAACGGTACAGTTATAAATGGAGTAATGATAGAAAAACCACATAGATTTATTACTGCTGCAACAATTGCAACTCAAATAATATTAGCAGTTACATCATCAAGCTATGGTGGAGCAACAGTATCACTTACACACTTAGCACCATTCGTAAGATTAAGCTATGAAAAATATTTGAAAAAATACCAATCAAGAAACTTAAGTAAAAAAGATTGCGAAAAATTTGCAATGCAAGATACAAGAAAAGAAGTAGAAGATGGTGTTCAAACATTCAATTATCAAGTAAATTCTATGACAAATACAAATGGACAAGCACCATTCCTATCAGTATGTATGTACTTAGGCGAGACAGATGAATATAAAGAAGAATTGGCAATGATAATAGAAGAATTCCTAAAACAAAGAATATTAGGATTCAAAAATGAAAAAGGCGTATATATAACACCAGCATTCCCAAAACTACTATATGTTCTAGAAGAAGACAACATTCATGAAGATAGCAAGTACTGGTATTTAACAAAACTTGCAGCAGAATGTACAGCTAAAAGAATGGTTCCTGACTATATCTCTGAAAAAGTAATGAAAGAATTAAAGAAAAATGTGTTGGGAAATGGCGAATGCTATCCATGTATGGGATGTAGGTCATTCTTAACACCAGATAGAACAATGAGCTTAGGAAATATAGCGCATGCTAAAAACTATGTTGAAGGAAAAGGTAAATATTACGGAAGATTCAATCAAGGTGTTGTAACAATCAACTTGCCAGATGTTGCCCTTTCAGCAGATGGAGATATGGATAAATTCTGGAAAATATTTGATGAAAGACTAGAATTATGCCATAGAGCATTACAAATAAGACATAAGAGATTAAGTAATGCAACAAGCGA
>CAMMLF010000135.1 GCA_946497585.1 uncultured Clostridium sp. | reverse complement strand
GCTATTCGCTCCAGCTTGCACGTTACGCTCCGCTCCTACGTCGCCTACGCTCACTGAAATATTCCAAAACATATATTGGATTTATTTATCTAATTGCTTTGTATACAAATTCTTGCAAATATTCAGCAGCAGTCTCAGGAGCTACTTTTCCAGGAAGTGCGGATGCCAAAATAGCTTTTATTCCCAATTTTTCTGCCGTCTTGTAATCCACGCCACCAGGAGCTGATGCTAAATCTATAATAAGAGTATTTTTATTTAATAAAATTAATGTGCTTTTATCTAAAATTTGTATAGGCACAGTGTTAAAAATTATATTCATTTTACACAAATTATTTTTCATTTCATCTAGTGGAACTGGCTTATATCCATATGCTCTTATCCAAGCCAAATCTGTTTCTTTTCTTGCTTCGCAATATACATCTAGACCAAGCTTGTAAAGCATATTAGCAAGCGTTTTTCCTACCCTTCCAAAACCTATTACCAATGCCCTCTTTCCACTTAGAGTAAAATCAGTTTCTTCCATTGCTACTTGAATCGCACCTTCTGCTGTTGGAATTGTATTTAATATTGTAATAACTTCATCATTTAAAAAATCATAGCACTTAATTTTCTTTTCTTCTTTATAAGATTTTGGAGAATATGTAAGTTGTTCAGTTTTATTATCACTTGAATCAACCTTTTTGCAAAAATCTTGTGGTATTTTACCTGCAATCAATATTCTGCCCATCGATATCTCTTTTAATTCTTCTAAAGTCATTTTTTTATCGCTAAGTGGTGTATATACATTCATATTATCTTTTGAAAGAGGCATTGAACTTATTACTATATCATAATTGTAATTTTTAATATTTTCTTTTTTATCTATCTCAGTTGCCCCTTCTATCTCATTTGCAAAAGTGTATACACCGTTCTTATCTTTTAATAACTTTTTTGCAAGCAAATTTATTCTTTTGTCTCCACCAACAATAAAAAAATTGTAATTCATAAAAACCACCTTTCTGTCAATGGAGTACGTCTCCTTGCTCGACACGAAAGTCGTCAAAGTGGGGCATTCTCTATTGACATATAAATGTACTATCTAATAATATGAATTACAATTTTATTTATTGCCTTTTTATTTAATTTTATCAACGCGGTGTGTCAATAGGGACGCCCCTGTCAATAGGGACGTTCCTTGCTTGACACGATAGTGTCAAAAAGGGGCGTCCCTATTGACACTATTGACATCACTTAGTACTATCTTTCATTTTCCGGCATTTCTTTTTCTTTAGTACCCTTGTTAGATGTTAGGGTTTGAACAACATCATAAGTATTATCCAAATAATTAATAAGTTTCTTTTCTTCTTTGCTTAAACTTGTTTTTACATATTTATTTTCTTTAGTTTTTAATTTGCCCAAAATTGATGCAAAATATATATCTTTCTCCATTTTTTCTATAAGGCTAGGTTCTAGCTCCAAAGCAATATTTGCATATTGTACAGCTAATTCGTTTTGATCATTTATGAGCTTTATTTTTGATAAATAATAATATGCTTCTGCTTGAATTTCTTCATCATCGTTTTCTATACATTCCATAAAAAATTTTTCAGCTTCATCATAATCTTTAAAAATCAAAGAAATTTGCCCCAAGTTAAGTTTTGCAGCATTTAATGTAGAATTTATAGTTGCTGCCTTTTTGTAATATTCTTTTGCATTAGGAAAATCATTTATTCTAGTATATGTCATTCCCATATAATAATAAAGTTTATATTCTCCCGGATTATATTTTAAAGCTTCCTGAAATACATTTATAGCCTCTTTATACATTTCTGTTTCATATAATATGCTACCTAAACACAAACTTGCATCTAGATAATCTGACTTTCTTTTAAGCACATCTTTTAACAATTCTATGGCCTGATCTTGTTTATTATCTTTATTATAAATTAAAGCAAGTTTATAATAGTTTTCATATTTTTTTGGTTTTAATTCAATAACTTTTAAATACTCATCTTCTGCTTTTTCTAATTCACCATTTTTTTCATACCATTCAGCTAGTTTTTGATGGCTTAAATAGTTATTTGGAAATTTATCAACATTTTTTATTAACTGTTTTTTAGCCAAATCAAATTGTTCTTTCTTTTTATAGTAATCAACTTTTACTATTCCTATTAATTCTGCTAAATTTATTTCACTTTTTTCTAATATTAGTATTATAATAGGTATAAATACACTTAATATGTACATAATTATAAGTAATATGGCATTAGGTTCAATTTTAAAAAATATACATATAAAGTTGATTATAATTCCTATAAATTCTGGAATTAGCGCAAAAAGATAATTTGAATTATTTTCTTTTATTAACTTTACAACTGTATATATAAAAATAATTAAAGATATTACGCTAAAAATAATTATATTGACCATTGTCTACCTTTCCTCGCTTTGTTTTACAAAGTATATCACAATTTTTATAATTAAGCAAATAGAAAAGTGGCTTCGCCACATGCCACGAGCTTTGCTCGGGTTGTCTAATGTTACTTTATCTTGAAATATAGGCAAAATCTTCGATTTTTCTTATATTATAAAAAATGTTAAAATTTAGCGTATTGTCGTCATCATTATTTCGTGAATTTTGCTATACTTTTGCTGAAAGGAGAGATTGAATATGTTATTATGCACAGCTGTTAGACAAAGAATAATAAATATCGCTGCTGACGAGGAGATTTCTCTTCATAAATTAGCTTTAAGTTCAGGTATTCCATACTCTACTTTAAGCAGTTTTATGAACGGAAAAAGCAATAGCCTTACATTAACAACTTTATTACATCTATGTGAAGGAGCACATATGGAATTACAAGATTTCTTCAAAGATCCTTTATTTAAAGATGTTGAAGCAGACGATACTCAAGAAGTTAAAGTTGATTAAAATATAATAGGCGGACAAGTCGCACTATTTTAAGCCAAGTTTGAGTACTTGGCTTTTATTAAATTATAAAGGACTGAATAAAATTATGAAATTAAATGTTGTATTAGTTGAACCAGAAATTCCACAGAACACTGGAAATATTGCAAGAACTTGCGCAGCCATTGGAGCTAAATTGCATTTAGTATATCCATTAGGATTTAACATATCTGAGAAAGCAGTAAAAAGAGCTGGTTTAGATTATTGGGATAAATTAGATATAGAAGAGCATTCTTCTTTAAAAGCATTTTTAGAAAAATACCCTCCAGAAACAAATAATATGTTTTTTGCTACAACAAAAGGTAAACATATATATTGTGAGCCTGATTATGGTAAAATGGATGAAGTTTTTGTTTTATTTGGAAAAGAAACAAAAGGTTTACCAGAAGATTTGCTTTTAAAATACATTGATAAAACAATTAGAATTCCTATGAGAAAAACTCTAAGGTCTTTGAATTTAGCTAACTCTGTTTGCGTTGTAGTTTATGATATTTTAAGGCAATGCAATTTTGATAATTTGCAAGAAATTAGTGATTATTTTGATTAAAATAAATTTTGCAAAAGCTGCATAATAACAGAGTAATTACTATTTTGATTAAACTAACTTTCACAAAAAGTTCATTATAAATACATAAATTAGTAATATTATTCTTATAAATTTGTTTTGTATAATTATTAATAGTTAAAAATTGGTTATAATTAATATATACTAAAGTTACACAGGAGGATTTGGAATTATGACAAGAACCAAACTAGCAGATAGAGTTTTACCAAGCTACACCAAAGGTGAAGAAATATTTAATATGACATCACATATTGTTGGTGGTGTTTTAGGAATAGTTGCAACTGTTCTTTGCGTTATATTTGCTGCTATTCATGGAAATGTATATGGAATTGTAAGTGGTGCTATTTATGGAGCTTCTTTAATAATTTTATACACAATGTCAAGCATTTACCATGGACTTAGTCCTAAATTATTTTCAAAAAGAGTATTTCAAGTATTAGACCACTGCACTATATTTTTGCTAATTGCAGGATGCTATACTCCTGTTGCCCTTTGCAATATAAGAGAAATTAATACTGCCGCAGGATGGTGGATATTTGGTATTATATGGGGTCTTGCCATTTTAGGAATTGTGCTTAACGCTATTGATTTAAAAAAGTTTAAAGTATTTTCTATGATATGCTATTTACTTATGGGTTGGTGCATTATATTTAGGCTTGATTTACTATTGCAATCTGTTCCTACCCCTGGAATTATCTTACTTGTTGCTGGAGGCATTTCATATACTATAGGCTCTATTTTATATGGTATTGGCAAAAAACATAAGTATGTCCATTCTATTTTCCATTTATTTATATTATTAGGAAGCTTTTTACAATTCTTTTGCATTTTGCTATATGTAATGTAGTAATTTTTTCATTAAAATGCAAATTTACTCTTGACAAAGTACGCTGAATGATATTATAATAGTTATTGTTCAGCAATAATTTATGCAGATATGGCGGAACTGGTAGACGCACAGGACTTAAAATCCTGCGGACTA
>CAMMLF010000134.1 GCA_946497585.1 uncultured Clostridium sp. | reverse complement strand
TTCTCAAAACTGAGAAAGCTCTAATTTTTTATTTAAAAGTATTAAACAGTAACAAAAAACCTTCATTTTAGCAATTCGTATGCCTTTCTTATGTCTGTTTCATCAGATACGTTAATTCCAAGATTTTTTATTTCTTGTAACATATTTGTTTTTTCATTATTAATAACCTCCGGTGTAGCATTATTAAAGTCATTTTTATTTTCGTACTCTAACAGTAACCCTAGATTTTCAACATTTTGAAAAGCCAGTTCTAATTTTTTATTACTGTATACTATACAATCGTATTTAACTGTTACTAATTTTTCAAATCCAATCTTCTTAAAAAGTTTAATTGCATTCTGGGTATTATCAATTGATATATTAATCTTTTCCTCATATTGAAGAACATTATTAACGTATCTCTTATCCTTATATGTAATTTTCTTATAAATATTTCCATTCTCATCTAAGTATCTAACTAAAACGCTCTTGGATAAAATATCGTTAATATTATTATCCGTTAGATTATTTTTAAAATTGCTCAAATAAACGTCTTCTATTTGGCTTTTTCTAATTATTTCAAAATTTTTATTTTTAAGAATTTTATCAATATTTTCTAGAGAATCTTTCACTCTAGTTGTAATTTCAACTTGTTTCATATTACATCCTTACGATTTTTAATGTATCTGTGCAACTAGCAATTCTAATCTCCCAAACTAATTCCAATATCTCTTGCTGTTTTTATAAGCTCGCAATCTTTCGTTACTAATCTAACATTGCTTTCTTTTGTGCCACCCTCAACTGCGCCAAGTTTTTTGTTTTCGCCTACAACTTCCTCAAGTGGTACATAGTCTAATCGACCATTTTTTATAACTGTTAAAACTCCAAATGTTCCTTGCATTGCAAGTTCCATAGCTTTAGCGCCATATTTTGTTGAAAGAACTCTATCATAAGCTGATGGTGTACCACCTCTCTGCATATATCCAAGTGTTGTACATCTTGCTTCTAATCCAGTAAGTTCTTCTAATTCTTTTGCAACTCTTTCACCTGCTCCTGAAAATTTAACACTTATTCCAGTTCCGTTATCTATATTTGCTTTGTAAGTTGATGCTTCTCCATCTTTTGGTTTAGCACCCTCTGATACAACAACAACGCTAAATTGTTTTCCAACTGATATTCTTTTCTTTATGGCATCTGCGGCTTTATTAATATCATAAGGGATTTCAGGAATAAGAACCACGTCAGCTCCACCAGCTATTGCTGATTCTAAGGCTATCCATCCAGCAAATCTTCCCATAACTTCTAGGCACATTATTCTATGATGTGTTTCTGCTGTTGTATGAAGTCTATCTAATGCTTCTGTTGCAACTGAAACTGCTGTATTATATCCAAATGTAATTTCTGTGCAAGCAACATCATTGTCTATTGTTTTAGGTACTCCTATTACATTCATACCTTTTACAAATAAATCTCTTCCTGATTTTTGTGTACTATCTCCACCTAATGTAAATAAGCAATCAAATCCTGCATTTTTAAAGTTTTCAATACATAAATCTGACAAATCTTTATATTCAACTGTTCCATCAGGATTTTCTACTTTATAATTAAAAACTATTGTGTTAGTTGATGAACCAATTATTGAACCACCTTTTGGTAAAATTCCTGAAGCAATTGGATTTCCATCTAGCCTAATATATTTATTCTCTACTAATCCTCTAAATCCATCAATATATCCATAGCATTCTATTCCATTTTGTTCAGCTGTCTTTTTTATGGCTCTTATAACCGGATTTAATCCCGGAACATCTCCACCATTAGCTAAAATAGCAACTTTTTTTATCATCTTGTTTTCCTCCTTGGTTTATTTATAACATCTTATAATGTTATTATCATCTAAATATGTAATTTTATTATATTTTCTATAATTAAGCTTCAAATATTTATATTAGTCTTCTTCTTTGCCGTATTTCTTTCTTTTAATTATTTTTCTAATAAGAACAATTATTAATATTAGAACGATAACTAGCAAGAAGCCAGCAAATCCCCATAATGCATAATTAATTATTTTTCTAACTCTTGTTATAACATTATCTACTTCTTTTTCTTTTTCACCAAGCATATCAACATCAACATTTACTTGGTAAATTGTTGTTTCATCATCATTAGATACAATTATATTAATTAAGTTTTCGCCATCTACAAGGTTGTCCGCGCCAATTACTTCTACATTGGCTGTTTCGTCATTTGCTACCGCATTAACGTTAAGGCTTGTAAGTTCAGTATCAACTAGAGATGAAGTGTAATAAAAAGTATCTTCATCAAATACTGGATTTAACTCTAAGCCTTCAATTTGTAGGCTATCTAATTTTAGGTTTACTTCTGAAGCTTTTAATACTGTTATTGAATAGGCTCTTGATGTGCCATCTTTTGCTGTAACTCTTACAGTAACTGTATTTTCTTGTCTAGTAAGTCTCGTATTTCCAGATATTCTAACAATAGCTCCTTCCACTTCAGGTTCAGCATTTATTTCGATAGATGTAACATCTTCTGGAATAATAACTGTATATGTTAAATTATTTTTATTGAAATATGGGCTTAATTCATATCCTACAACTTCTAAAGAGCTTAAATTTTTATTTGCTCTTGCTTCTTTAATAGCTTCTTCACTTAATTCATTTGTTTCTACGGTTTCATTTGTTAAATTATTAGAACTTCTTGTAGAAGCTGTATTTGACGCATAAACCACGTTTAAAGCTAATATTAAAATAATTGAAATAATAATTGATACGTTTAGTTTTCTCATAAATAATCTTCCTCTTGAATTGTATTTTATATTCTTACTTCGATAGTATATCATTACAGATTTTCTTAGTCAATAATTTCAATCTATTTTTATGTATAACAAATTATTTACTTCGTCAATTTTACTTTTAGTCTTGTTTTTCTAGTAAATCTTCAAACTCTAATAATTCATTAACTTCTTTCCTCTCTATATCAGAGAAATCCAAATCTTTGAAAGAATAAATATCTAGTCCTCTTTCCTTATATACATCATCTGTATTTAACACCCTTACATCTTTCGACTTAAAGCCTAAATCATTAACTACTTCGTATATCTCCTCTTTTGTTTTTCCCTCTACTTCCAGATATGTTGGAATTTTGGGCCATTTATCTATAACAACTTCTGTTTTATTGTAATCATATGCTATTCTCATCTTTCTTTGATGCAAAGAAGGATAATACCCCAATGTTTTTAAAAACTCTTTTCCATCATCAATACTGGGTACACTAAATTCTAATTCCTTAACATCATCTAGATTATATTCTCCATTACTATTTACTATCTTTTTAATTGTAATAGTAGTCTCATCTACTGTTTGTCTAAGTCTAATCCATTTTGAATAATTTTTATTTACCTTCTTCATTAAATCATGTACTTTTGAATTATCTAACAATTTTAAATCTTCTACCTTAGCATTACTAACATATTTCACTATATCTTTTGTTCCTAATACTGTTTTTATTAGTTCTAAATCTTTTCTCGTAAAGCAAGCTTTAATTTCTTCTAATAAATCTAAAAGTGGCTCTTTGCCTCCTGTATTTAAAGCATATTGTAATTTACCATTAAAATCATCATTCACTGTTGGAAAGTTAAAAGTATATATGTCTTGAATATATTTTCCTTTTGGCTTAACACCTAATTCTTTCATTTTTAACATCACTCTTTTGGCATCTACGTTTAAAATTTTAATTTCTCTTTCAATATTACTCATAAAACATCTCCTCCCACTTTTGGCATTGGTAATCCGAACTTCACATCCTTATATATTTGAATATTTTGCTCTCTACATAAGCTAGAATACTTATCATCCCAAGATAATCTATATGCATTTTTCAAATCTAAATTTAAACATTTAGCCCAACTAACAATGTTATTTTCAGCATTTTTCTCATCGCCTTTGTTTTCTATCTCAAGGGCTATTCCAAAAGGATATTTATCCACAACAATTTCAATATTATCATTAGCAAATATATTTCTGTATCTTTCATATGACTCTACTTTTTTCATGTGAATAACATTCTCTAATAAAAATATCAAATTATCTAGTTGAATATAATTAAAATCCACCTCAATCTCTTCTTCTTTGTTTACCAATCCCTTAGTAGTTTCTTTCAATCTCTTTTTCCAACTAACTTTACAGCTTGCTTCATCATTAGAAACATCTTTAGAGCATCTAACTCTAAATCTCCCATCAATATCTTTGTTATAAAAAGACATTTCTTTTAAAGGATGGTCATACTGAATAGTTACCTCATAAAAGCATCCTTTATACTTCAATTCTTTGTTATTTTTTAGCTGCTCTAATAATTTTTGATAATGTTTTTCATTAAAATAATATCTTATTTCTGTTTCCATTAGTTTCTCCTATAATTTAAAATTATACGTCTTAATTTGCTCTATATTTTGTTTCTTCTTTATTCAAAACTAATATTAAATTCAATTTTTTCATAAATAGC
>CAMMLF010000133.1 GCA_946497585.1 uncultured Clostridium sp. | reverse complement strand
TTACTTGATTTACACCAGGTCCTAATTCATCAGAATTTTCTCTAGTAAATATTTTAACATCTACTATTGTACCTGCCTCTCCGTGTGGTACACGAAGTGATGTATCTCTAACTTCTCTTGCTTTTTCTCCAAATATTGCACGAAGTAATCTTTCTTCTGCTGTAAGTTCTGTTTCTCCTTTTGGAGTAACTTTACCTACTAAGATGTCACCTGGTCTTACTTCTGCACCTATTCTTATAATACCATCTTCGTCTAAGTCTTTTAAGCTATCTTCACCAACGTTTGGTATATCTCTTGTGATTTCTTCTGGTCCAAGTTTTGTATCACGACATTCACAATCATATTCTTCAATGTGGATTGATGTGTACACATCATCTTTTACTAGTCTTTCACTGATAAGTACAGCATCCTCGAAGTTGTATCCTTCCCATGTTGAGAAAGCTATAAGTACGTTTCTTCCAAGTGCCATTTCTCCATTTTCTGTTGATGGTCCATCTGCAATTGTTTCGCCTTTTTTAACCTTTTCACCAACAGCTACTATTGGTCTTTGATTTATACATGTACCACCATTTGTTCTCTTGAATTTTAATAGTTTATATCTATCTAATTCATTATTTTTATTTCTAATTTGAATTTCATCACCAGTAACTTTTTCTACTATACCATCTTCTTTAGCTGAAACCGTTATTCCAGAGTCTTTTGCTGCTCTGTATTCCATACCTGTTCCAACTATTGGAGCTTCTGGTTTTATTAAAGGTACAGCTTGACGTTGCATATTTGAACCCATTAGAGAACGTTTTACGTCATCGTGCTCTAGGAATGGAATCATTGCTGCAGCAACTGATACAAGTTCTTTTGGAGATATTTCAACATAGTCTACCATATTCTTTGGAACTTCTTTAATTTCAGTTACTTGTCTTACTTTTATTCTATCATTTATAAATTTTCCTTCACTATCTACTGGTTCTGAAGCTTGAGCTATGATGTATTTATCTTCTTGGTCTGCTGTTAAATAATCTACATGGTCAGTTAATTTTCCAGTTTCTTTATCTACTTTTCTGTATGGAGCTTCAATGAATCCATATTCATTAATTCTTGCAAATGAAGAAAGTGCTGATATAAGACCAATGTTTGGTCCTTCTGGTGATTCAACTGGGCATAGTCTTCCATAGTGAGTATAGTGAATATCTCTAACTTCGAAACCTGCTCTTTCTCTAGTTAAACCTCCAGGTCCTAATGCAGAAATTCTTCTTTTATGTGTAAGCTCAGAAAGTGGGTTTGTTTGATCCATGAATTGTGACAATTGTGAGCTTCCGAAGAATTCTCTAATTGATGATGATATAGGTTTTGTGTTGATTAATGCTTGTGGTGTAATTGAGTCTAGGTCTTGAACTGTCATTCTGTCCCTTACAGTTCTTTCTAGTCTTGCTAAACCAATTCTAAATTGGTTTTGTAAAAGTTCACCAACGCATCTTATACGTCTATTTCCTAAGTGGTCTATATCATCTATTTTTCCTAATCCATGATATAAGTTAAGTAAGTAGCTTATTGATGCAACAATGTCTTCGTTAGTAATATTTTTTGGTACTAATTCTGACATTCTTTCTTTTATAACATCATGTAATTTTGACTCTTCTGTTGTATCTAGTATAGATTTTAGAACTTGGTAATTTACTAGTTCTTTTATATGTAAATCACTTAAATCTACTGATACAAAGTTGTTTATATCAACTGTTCCGTTACCTATAACTGTGACTTTGGCATCTCCCACTTTTAGATTAACTGAGTTTATACCTGAGTTTTGAATTTGTTTTGCTACATCTGCTGATATAACTTGGTCTTTTTCTACAAATATTTCACCAGTTTCGCTGTCTGAAATTGTATCATAAGCTATACCACCAGTAATTCTTTCTGCTAGGCTTAATTTGCCATTGAATTTGTGTCTTCCTACTTTTGCTAGATCATATCTTTTTGGATCAAAGAATAATCTGTCGAACAATGTTCTAGCAGCGTCTACTGTAGGCAATTCACCAGGTCTTAATTTTCTGTATATTTCTATAAGAGCTTCGTCTGGCTTTTTGATAGGGTCTCTATCCAATGTAGATTTTAATAGTGGTTCATCACCAAATAGGGCTAATATTTGTTCGTCTTTTTCAAAGCCTATAGCTCTTAATAGCGTAGTTACAGGAATTTTTCTAGTTCTATCTACTCTAACATAGAATACATCATTGTTATCTGTTTCGTATTCAAGCCATGCACCTCTTAAAGGCATAACTGTTGAAGTAAATAGTTTTTTACCTGTTTTTGTATCCATTGTGTATGCATAATAACAACTTGGAGAACGAACCAACTGGCTTACTACAACTCTTTCTGCACCATTTATAACAAATGTACCTGTATCTGTCATAAGTGGAAAGTCACCAAGATAAATTTCTTGTTCTTTAATTTCTCCTGTTTCACGGTTGAATAATCTAACTTTTACGTGTAATTTTGTTGAATATGTAGCATCTCTTTCTTTTGCTTCTTCTACTGTGTATTTTGGGTGTTCATCCATACGATAGTCTAGAAATTCTAGAACTAATTTGTCTGAATAGTCTACTATTGGAGAAACGTCTCTTAAAACTTCTCCTAATCCTTCGTTAATAAACCAATCATAAGAATCTTTTTGTACTTTGATTAAGTTAGGCATTTCTATAAAGTCACCTATTTTTGAAAAAGATTTTCTTGTGGTTTTTTCATGTTTTACGTCTTTAACTTTTACCAAAGGTAATCCCCCCTAAATAAATTTAAGCAGACTTTTTTGTTTTGCTGATTTGTAGAATAAATGACTTTTACATTTTTGTTTTATGGGCTAAGCTAAATTTATTTTGAAGCCAAAACGATGTTTTCTCATTTTGCAAAATAATAAGCTATAAAATGTAAAAGCAGAAATGAACAAAACCTTTCGCATACATTTTGCTTAAAAAGTCCTTCTTGCAATATACTGCTTTACAAGTATTCCGGCTCCTGCTCTCTAGTCAAAATACTTATATGCCCTGTATATTCAATTCCTCTTTTTAAGCAATTTACATAAATAAAATTATAGAAGGCAAAAGAAAGGTAAACCGACAGATTAAGTCGATTTTACCCTTCCTATTATCTTCACTTATTTAACAATTAACGAATTTATCATCTATTAGCCCTCTAGATTTTATTTCCGTACATTTATATACTTTTATTATTATACTTCTTTTTGCAAGGGCTTGTCAAGGTGTTTTTTGAATATTTTTTAATTTCTTCTTTAACTTTTCACTATATTTTTCTTTAATAAATTAATTATTTTCTATTTATCTTTTACAAATAAAGTATTACCCTAAAACAACGGCTCGCACTAGATGCTCCATTTGTATTTGAACTACGTCCCTGTGTAGTATTAACTACTGTATAGCCTGAGCCACGGTTAACATATTGGTCTCCGCTTCCATATATGGTTTCTGTTGTCCACTCGTATGTATTTCCCGCCATATCATATATGTTACATCTTACATCATTTGCATTTTCGTTAGAGTTTATGGTCTCACCACATTTTGCTAGTTCTCTTTGCGTACATTCTTGTATTGAATAGTCTGAGTCTTGTACAGCTTGAATAAACGCTATTGCTGTGTCCCATGCATAACTATTGGCTAAATCACTAGTAAAGCTATCGCTACTATACATATTTTCTGCTCGTTCTGAAGCTTGTGCTTCTGTTATCCAATTATATGGCCATAGACTCTTTTTTATAGCAACTGGATTTGTATCGCTTGTAGTATTGTTTCTTTGTACTCCTGTAGCATCTCCTGCTTCATATCTTCCAAAATAATATCCGCCAGCTTTAATTGTGTTTGTGGTAAATGTTCCTATATTTTTTGCTTTAGTATTAACTGACTCTGTTGTATTTAACAATTCTTTATAATAAAAACTGTCTGTACTTCTTACTCTTAATTCAGTTTCATTAGCATAATTTTGCCCTAGTTGTACGCAATTAGGATTTTCATTTTGTGATTCTTTTCCTAAAGCTACTGTGTCAACTTTTGTTCCTGTTATCTTTTCTCCTTTTACATAACCTGTTCTGCCCCATAATATATCTTCTGCTGTTGCAGTTGCATCTGACGTATCTAAATTTTCCAGTGTTCCGGTTATTCCTCCTATTGTTATTCCTTTTTTATAACATTAGCAACTAAATTTGAATTTGAATTAGCTGTTGCTCCATATTCTCCATTTTGCATTTGATTATTAACCACATTTGTAGTGATAATAATCGTTAAAATAACTGCAACAACTATTACAGCTATAAAAGCTATTAGTTTTTGCTTTTTGTTTGGTTTTTCCATTACACTTTAAACCTTTCTCATAAGTACTTGATTAGAAACTATAAATTTTCTTAATGCATCCATATAATTTCTTTTTCGTTCAATATTTTGACCTTTTTCTTTGTATATTTTATAACATAATAAAATTTATTTTGCAATTTTTTTGTTAACTTTTAATGAAATAATGTGTAATGATAATAATTAAAAAGCAAGTATTAACTTAATCAAAGCCCAA
>CAMMLF010000132.1 GCA_946497585.1 uncultured Clostridium sp. | reverse complement strand
AAGGTAACTTTATCTTGAAATATAGGCAAAATCTTCGATTTTTCCTATATTATAAGAAAAGTGGCTTTGCTAAATATTACGAGATTTGCTCGGTTTAGCTAAAGAAGCTTTCTACTTAGATATTCAAATTTGATTGGAGGTAATTTTTATGATTTCAAAAAGAAAAGTGGTATTAGTTGGTACAGGCTTTGTAGGAATGAGCATGGCATATGCTTTAGAAAACCAAGGTGGAGTTAATGAACTTGTACTAATTGATGTTTTAAAAGACAAAGCAGTTGGTGAAGCAATGGATTTAGCTCATGGAATTGCTTGTGCACCAAGTAGCAGAATTGAAATTAAAGCAGGTGAATACAGTGAATGTAAAGATGCAGATATAGTAGTTATAACAGCAGGATTAGCACAAAAACCAGGACAAACAAGACTAGATTTAGCCAAAACAAACGCCGGCATTATGAAAGATATTACAGAGCAAGTAATTGCATCAGGCTTTAATGGAATATTTGTAATAGCAACTAACCCAGTAGACCTAATGACATATGTAGTAGAAAAAGTTTCAAAATTTCCTAAAAACAAAGTTATAGGTTCAGGCACAATGCTAGATACATCAAGACTAAGATACTTAATAGGTGAAAGATTAGATATATCTCCAAAAAACGTACATGCATATATTATGGGAGAACATGGAGACTCATCATTTGTAGCATGGTCACACAGTTATATAGGTTGCAAACCATTAATGCAAATATTAAAAGAAAAAGGCAAAGATGAAAAAATACTTGATGAAATTTACACAGACGTACAGCAAGCAGCATATGAAATAATAAATAGAAAAAAAGCCACATATTATGGAATAGGCTTAGGACTAGCTAAACTAGTTAGAACAATATTAGATGATGACAAAGAAATTTTAACAGTATCAACATATATAGATGGCAACTACGGTCATTCAGGATTATATATAGGTGTTCCAGCAATAATTGGACACAAAGGTGTTGAAGATATATTAAACATATCTCTTTCAGAAGATGAACAAGCTAAATTTGACGCAAGCTTTGAAGTCCTTGAAAAAATGAAAGAGGATATAGATAAAGTTTTATAGTGACGAAAAATAAAAGCAGAAGATTAATATTTAATATTAAATAGTAGTTAATCTGCTTTTATTTTTGTTTTATTTTACAAAAAGGACCGTCCCCAACGTAAAAAGAAAGGAGTTTTTATTTAAAATGGAAGATTTAGAATTTGAATCTGAAAAAGAAAAATTAAAAGAAACAGTACATAAGTTTAAAGAAACAATTTCATACTATGAAGAAAGAGCAAAAGCAGTTCCGAGGCTGTATAAGGATAATGACATAATGATTGAAAGTCTCATTAATATGTATGATGATAAAATGAGGTTAATTTATAAAAATATGGACAAACCATATTTTGCAAGAATTGATTTTAAAAGGGATAATGAAAAGAACATAGAGAAAATCTATATAGGCAAGGTTGGAGTTACAGATGAAGAGAATAATATTGTTACGGTTGACTGGCGTGCTCCTATTTCTTCAATTTATTATGATAGCAATATAGGAAGAACAAAATACATAGCACCAGAGGGCATTTGCGAAGGTGACCTCTTACTAAAAAGACAATTTAATATAGAAAATCAAAAACTCATAAGTTACCAAGATGTTGATACTGTTGCAAATGATGAATTATTAAAACCATATTTATCATCTAGTGCAGATAATAGGCTAAAAAATATTGTATCTACAATTCAAAAAGAACAAAACGAGATAATAAGAGAGCCATTAAATAAAAATATAATTGTTCAAGGAGTTGCAGGTAGTGGTAAAACAACAGTTGCTTTGCACAGAATAGCGTATTTAGTATATAACTACAGAGATACTGTTAAGCCTAATCAATATCTAGTAATTGGACCAAATAAATTCTTTGTAAGTTATATTTCAAATGTACTTCCAGATTTAGATGTAGATAATGTTAATCAGCTTACTTATGATGAACTTTGCAAAGAGTACATAAATGAAGATTTTTCCTTGATTAGTGAAGATGAAAAAATTAAACAATATATTAAAAATCCTAATTCACTTAATTTCCAAAATTTAAAAGTTTCTATGAAGTTTAAAAATGCTTTAGATAAATATATAGAAGAAATAGATAAAAACATAATTTCAAATAAGAATATAGAAATAAAAGGCTATGTTGTATTTTCTTCGGAATTTATTAAGAATACATATAATTCGATTAGAAACCATGTTATTTATGACAATATTGAGAAAAAAGTTAATAGAACAAAACTGTTACTACAAAAGTATATAGAAGATAATTTAGATAATATAAAAGAAAGTTTGCAAAATCAGTTTAAAGAAAAGACTAAAGATGTGTCTAATGAATTAAAGTATAAAGAAATGGACACTTTGTCTAGCATTGAAAAAGAACTGTCAAAAGGATTTAAACAAAGATTAAATAAGTTTTTCAATCCATTGTTACCTAATATTTATAAAACATATATTACCTTTCTAAGTAGAATAAATGAATATATAGATTTGAGTAATTATAGTATAAAAACTGAAGATGTAAATTATAATATTAAAAATTTAAAAAGTAAAAAAGTTGAATTTGAGGACTTAAGTAGCCTTATATATTTAAAAACTTGTATTAATGGTGTAGGAGAATATGCAAACTACAAGCAAGTTGCAATAGATGAGGCACAGGACTTTGGAGATTTTAATTTTGTGACATTAAAGAAACTATTAAGCAATGCTAATTTTAGCATTTTTGGAGATTTAGCTCAATCAATATACCAATACAGAGGAATTAAGAATTGGGAGAGTGTGCAGGAAATAGCATTTAATAATAAATGTGAAATAAAAAATCTGCACAAAAGTTATAGAACAACTACAGAAATAATGAATTGTGCAAGTAATATAACTAAACATTTAGGATTAAATGTAGCAGAACCAGTTATTAGACACGGTAAAAATGTTGAATTTATTAATTTTAGCGGTGTAGATGAGCAAATAAAAACGATTGAAAATATATTGGAAAAATATTTAAAAGAAGATTTTAAAACAATTGCAATTATTTGCAAAGATGAAGATGAGGCAAGCACAATAAGTAAAAGGCTTAATAAAAAATTTAATAGTGTTAATATTACAGACTCTGATACAATGTATAATGGCGGAATATGCGTTATTACAAGTTACTTAGCAAAGGGATTGGAATTTGATGGGGCTATTGTTTCAAATGCTTCTAAACTAAAATACGATGAAAATAATGATATGGAAATGAAGTTGCTTTATGTTGCTATGACTAGACCGCTTCACGAATTGAAAGTGTTGTATGATAATGAATTGGCTAAACCATTAGATAAAATTGTACAAAAATAGAATAAAAACAATTGACAATGCAAATAATTAAATATAAAATCATAAGCAAATGAGGAGGTAATAATTATGTCATTAGTAACAACAAAAAATATGTTTGAAAAATCTATTGCAGAAAAATTTGCAGTAGGTGCATTTAATATTAATAATATGGAGTTTGTACAAGGAATAATGGATGCAGCAGCAGAGGAAAACTCACCAGTAATTCTTCAAACTTCATCTAGTGCAATTAAATATGCTAGAATACCATATTTAAGAAAGATGATTGAAGCTGGTTTAGAGGAACACGATATTCCAGTTGCATTACATTTAGACCATGGACCAGATTTTGAAACTTGTAAATTATGTGTAGATAATGGATATACATCAGTAATGTTTGACGGTTCAAAATATGATTTTGAAAAAAATATTGAATTAACAAAACAAGTTGTAGATTATGCTCACGAACATGGAGTAGTAGTTGAAGCGGAACTTGGAAAACTTGCAGGTGTTGAGGACGATGTAAACGTTGCAGAAAATGATGCAATGTATACAGACCCAGAACAAGCTCTTGAATTTGTTCAAAGAACAGGATGTGATTCTCTTGCTATTGCAATTGGTACAAGCCATGGAGCATATAAATTTAAAGGAGAAGCAAGACTTCGTTTTGATATCCTAGAAAAAGTAAAAGAATTAATGCCAAATGTTCCAATAGTATTGCACGGAGCATCAACAGTAATACCAGAATATGTAGAAATGTGCAATAAATATGGTGGAAATATGCCTGGTGCAAAAGGTGTACCAGATGAAATGCTTCATGAAGCAAGCAAACGTGGTGTATCAAAAATAAATGTAGATACAGACTTAAGACTTGCAATGACAGCAGCAATAAGAAAAGTATTTGTAGAAACACCTGAACAATTTGACCCTAGAAAATATCTAGGACCGGGAAGAGAATTTATAAAAGAAACTGTAAAACATAAAATAAGAGATGTGTTTGGCAGTAGCAATAAAGCATAAGTTATTAAATTTACAGTTATCGATATTCATAAAATTTAAGCCAAACAATATATCTTTTTCGCATTCTCGGCGCGGGTCGCTGCTTGCTCCAGCTTGAGAATGGAAAATAGATATATTGCTTTGGCTTTTATAATATACCAAAGAATATGATGATAACTGAAAATTTTACTCGACATTTTTTGCATATATTTTTAAAAATAACAAATACTAATATTGATTTCACAAAGTTATTAA
>CAMMLF010000131.1 GCA_946497585.1 uncultured Clostridium sp. | reverse complement strand
GAAATTTGAACATTGAAAGACCTTAACGACTTTAGACGTTAAGTAGGAATTTTTTGATTTAAGACTAGCAATTAGCTAGTCTATTTTTATTAGAATTCACCGCAACTTATTGACTTTTTCCGATCATTAATTATATAATAAGACCATAAAATTAAGGAAGAAGCATGTGAAATTTTACAACTTGAAAAGTATAAGCATTTTAACTACACATCTTCTTGAGAAAGGAAAGTAATAAAATATGGAAAATAAAGTGATAGTTACAGGACACAAAAATCCAGACACAGATTCAATCTGTTCAAGTATAGTAATGGCTAATTTAGCGAAACATTATGGGGTAGATGCCAAGCCAGTAAGACTTGGAAACATTAATAAAGAAACAGAATACGTTTTAAAACATTTAAGTATTGAAGCACCTGAGTTAGTAGAAAATGTAGAAGAAGGACAAAAACTAATATTAGTAGACCATAATGAAAAAGCTCAAAGTGTAGAAGGAAGAGACAAAGCAAAAGTTTTAGCAGTAATTGACCATCACAGAATAGCAGACTTTGAAACAAATGAGCCTCTATATTACCTAGCAAAACCATATGGTTGCACATCTACAATTCTTTTTGAAGAATACAAAAAAGCAGGTTTAGAAATAGACAAAACAATGGGAACATTAATGTTAAGTGCAATTGTATCAGATACATTGTTATTAAAATCTCCTACATGTACTGAAACAGATATTAAAACAGTTGAAGAACTTGAAAAAATCACAGGCTTAAAGGCAAGTGAATATGGATTAGATATGCTAAAAGCAGGAACAGATTTAAGTACATATTCAAGCCAAGAAGTTATTAACTTAGATGCAAAAGAATTCGAAAAAAATGATAAAAAAATAGTAATTTCACAAGTAAATACAGCAGATATTGATGATGTTTTCTCAAGAAGAGAAGAGATAGAATTTGCAATGGAAAAAGAGATAGTTGAAAAGAAATTAAACCTATTCATATTTGTAATAACAGATATTATAAATACAAATTCAAAAATAATAGCCATAGGACCAGATAAAGAACTTGCAGAAAAAGCATTTAATCAAAAGTTAGATGAGTTAGATTCAATGATGCTAGAAGGAGTTGTTTCAAGAAAGAAACAAATAGCTCCTCCACTACTAGAAGTAATTGATTAAAATTTTTGTGATACAATTCATAGTTATTTCTTTTATAAAAGCTACAATATACATTCCTCCGCGTTTACTTCGCGGTTCGCTTGCGCTCAGCGCTCGCACGCTCCGACTTCGCTTCTATGATAAAGACACTAGTTTATTGAGCCTCAGTCAGCTCCGCTCGCTAAAAGCTCTGGAATATATATTGTAGCTTTAAAAAACAATTAGCTGTGAATAGTAACATATTATTATAAATTTTGTAAAAAAATTTTCAAAAGCCACTTGACATACCATAAATTACCATGTATAATATTACCACAATTTGTTATTTCAAATTGTTCATTCTTAAGAATCAATAATCAATCAGATTATTGAGTTTTCCACTTACTTATTTATTTATATTAATTTTAAAAGGAGGTGCTTGCCTATGCACAAAAAAACAAAACTAAAGACAGTATTATGTATTTCTATGCTAGTAATAGCAACGGCTTTTATTTATCTACAAATGACAAATTCTAAAATAAAAGTTAGTAAAAAAAGTATTCATGCTGAAGGAGAAAGGGTAGCTATAGAAGCAAAATCTACAAAAGATTATAATGTGAAATTATATCAAAAAACAGAGGAAGAAAATGAATTTACAGAAGTAAAAGCAAAAGAAGAACAAGGCATTTTAAGCACAACCAACACTTTTGAAATAGAAACCAAAGATACAACTTGTCCAAATAATGTTACAAATATTAAAACCGTTATAGCAGACGACTATATAATAATTAGTTTTGACCCAGCAATAGACAACGCAACATTGTACGAATATTATATAGAAACTGAAGAAAAAACTAATGACATAAATGCAAATAATGAAGAAGGCATGCAAGTCAACAAATCCAATATTACTCAAATATATAGTGACTCTGGTATAAAGGGATATAATTACATTATTGACAATAGCAAAGAAACAGAAGCTGGATTTGATGTTAACAAAACAAATGATGAGCCAATTTTATTTATGGGCATTCAGTGGGACAAAGACTATTATTTACATATTAGAGCAATAGATAATAGCGGTAATTTTTCGAATAATATTACTTATAAAATAGATTTGCCTTCAAAAGGAGTAATGCTAAAATATATAGATTTAAATACAAATTCAGAAATTTCTCCAGAGGAAACTATTATAGGTAATATAAATGAAAATTATGATATTAGTTCGTTTAATAAAAATATAAGTGGCTTCAAATTAGTTGGTATTGATGGCGAAACGCAAGGAGTGCTTAAGAAAGAGAGAATTAATGTGAAATACAATTATGCAAAAAATGCAAATATGAAAATAAGGTATGTAGATTTTTCGGGTAAAGAAATACTAGAACCTACAATTATAGAAGGGTATGAAGGTAAAGAGTATAGTATTTACCCTAAGGAGATTAGTGGATATGTTTGTGAAGTACAGAATTTGAGAGGCAAAATGATTGCTGGAGATGATGAACGAGTTTTTACATATAATAAGCTTGGAAATGTAACAGCTTCATATGTAAATGAAATTACAGGTGAAAATATAGCAGACAGTATTGTTATTACAGATATCTACGGAAATACTTATAAAACAGAGGAAAAATCAATTTTGGGATATGAATTATCTAAAGTTGAAGGCGAAACAGAAGGTACAATTAATTCAGACAATACAAAAGTTACTTATTACTACAAAAAACAAGTAAGTATGGTAGTTAAACATGTAGATATGGAAACAAATAAACTATTGGACGAAGAAGTAATAAGTGGGTTAGAAGGAGATAAAATAGAAGTAGAGTCAAAGGATTTTGACGGATATGTTCTAAGTATTGCGAAAGAAAAAGATTCAATCAACAATGAGGATGATTTGATAAAAGACGCATTAGAAAGCTACAAAAATGATGAGCAAAAACTAGAAGAAGAGGAAATTCACTATGATTACAATGACGACGAATATTATCCTAAAGATGATGAAAATAATACACAAGAAAACCAAAGCTTATCAAATATTTCGAAGTTGACTGAAGAAAATTTACAAGAAGATTTAAGTGAAGAAAAAACAAACATCGTAGAAGAAATAATATCTGACGATTACGATGAAGATGATGAAGTTACAGAAGACGAGACTAATAGTAAACTAGAAGAATACAATATCAAACAACATTATGATATTGTTTTAGATCCAAATGAAAAAGAGTATATTATTTATTATAAGAAGAAATAAAAATTAATGATACTGGAAATACTCCACCATATGTTCTTACGCATTTGCCTCACGGTTTCGCTTACGCGAAAGCGCTTGCACGCTCACTTCGGCAGTCCTACTTAATTATAAGTTAAAATGCTCCCACTGCCTCAGGTCGCTAAAGGCTCTAGAACATATGATGGAGTTACAATTTTTAAAATCAAGTTTTATT
The DNA here is from genome assembly GCA_946497585.1 of uncultured Clostridium sp. Taxonomy (GTDB): domain Bacteria; phylum Bacillota; class Clostridia; order TANB77; family CAG-508; genus CAG-793. The sequence goes on along the minus strand of CAMMLF010000131.1, from coordinate 1,136 downwards.
CAAGTATTATTAGTTATTTACATCTAATTCAGGTAGCACAGGGCAAACTCTCTTATATGAAGAGAAGTTATCTGCAAGTAAATACATATGAGCTTTACGATTATAACTCAAAAAAGGAGAAATTTTGTCTTCTTTTTCCCTTACAATTTGTACAAACATTTTATACATATTATCAGAATTAATTAAAGGAATATTATTGCAAAAAGCTTCATAAAATTCATTCTGTAAATTCTTTAATATATCATATTGGCAATAAACTTCAAGAGAAGGATATAGTTTCATAGTACGTATATCTCTATTTATTAATGAAGTTCTAGAAAAATTTTCTACATTATTGCAAAGATAAGCCGAAACATTTGCAAATCCTATCTTTTTACTTAATTCTATAAGCCTAATAAGTACATCAGAATTATCATTAGAAAATTTAATAGAATTAAATAGCTCTTTCTTAAATAATTTGCCACATACAGTATTACCAATAGATTTTCCTATAAGTAATTGCCTTATAGCATCTTCTGAAGATAAAGTAATTATAGTACTAGCATTGCTTTGAGGCATTCCAGGCGTGTAGCAAGAACACATTGACATATCTACTGGATAATTAGACATTATTTTATACAAATTCTCTATCATATCACTTTTAATTTTGTCTGAACCATTAACAAAAGTAACATATTTTCCAGTAGCCATATCTAACCCAATATTTCTACTGTCTCCCAAACCAGAATGCATTCTGTGAACAATTTTCATTTTAGAACTAGTTAATACTAAATCATCGCAAATCTTACCAGAACCATCAGTAGAGCCATCATCTATCAATATAATTTCTAAATTTCTATATGTTTGTCCAATTATAGAAATAATACAATCTCTTAAATTTTTTTCATCATTATAAATACTTACAACTACACTAATTAAATCATTCATTAAACTTATTCCTTTCGACATAAAAACTTGGTATACCGTAAGAAGTCTTGCAAAGTCAATCAATATTATAAAACTTTATTATAACCAATTCGATTATACCATAATAGAATAATAAATCAATAGTCAACTTATTTGTTTTAAGAGTGAATACTAGCGTTACAATTCACAGTTTAATTTTATGACTTAAGCTACAATATACATTCCTCCGC
>CAMMLF010000130.1 GCA_946497585.1 uncultured Clostridium sp. | reverse complement strand
TATACACTACTACACCACATTGAAAGAGTTATATAAATAACTCATATACATTATAAAAAATGATACAAAAAAATGTCAATATTCAAGTAAAAAAAGATAGGAGGAAATTTAATTATGAAAACTTTTACATATAAAAATTATAAAGATTGCTTTTTTAGAGTTGGAAGTTATGCAGCAGATAAAAAAGCAATGGCAATATCTATTGAAAATAAAACTGATGGACCAATTAGTACATGTACGGTATATGATATATACACTTGTTATAGTGAACATATTACAGCAATAAAAAATTATTCTGAAAATTCGCATATGACAGATTTTTTAACTAAATTAAAAGTCATTGATTCAATAATTTGGAGAGAACCTTGCAATAGTTTTGTGGTTGATACTTTAAACACAAGTAATCCTCAAACAATAGATACTTGTGTAATAAACACAGAAGAGTTAAGAAAATACACAAAGGAATGGACTTATAATGTATAACAAATTTAAAGATGGAGATAGTGTAATTGTGAATGGGATTGGCAAATGTAATGATAAAAGATATAAAAACAAAATTGGAAAAGTTATTTGCCGTGATCCATTCTTTTTTGATTACAATATTCAATTTGAAGATGGAACAGAAGATTGGATTGATGACATATACATAGAAAAATATGAAAGCGAGGAAAAGCAATGAAAATCACATATTTAAAAACAAATGGATTTAGAAAATTTGAATATACTTTTGAAACAGAAATCTATGATATTACTGAAATAACTGGTGGCAATGCAAAAGGAAAAACAACTATTCTTTATGCTATTATTTGGGCTTTTCTAGGCACTAATTTAACTGGTGATGATAAAGTTTGGCTAGGAAATAAAAAATGTGAAGGTTGCTATGTTGAACTACATTTTATAGACAATGCAGGAAATAATCATATACTTATACGATATAAAAATAGATATGATAGCAAAATGAATTTCATTATGTTAGACAATAAAAAAATAGAGCAAAAAGATTTACAAACATTTTATAAAGATAAAAAATTATTTTTATCTATTTTAAACTTAAATTATTTCTTACATAAAAAGCCAACAGAACAAAAAGAACTAATTGACAACTATTTGCCTGAAATAGATATACAATCAGTTTATAATAAACTAAGTGATTATGAAAAATCTTTATTAGAAGGTTGTCCTACTAATATGGTTCAATATATACAAGAATTGAATGATAACAAAAAAATGTATGAAAACCAAATAAAAACTGTTAAAGGTAAAATCGATTATGCTCAAAGTATCATAGATTCAACTACTATTGATAAAATATTAACTTTTGAAAAAGATGAAGAACTTAGTTTGGATAGACAACAACTATCATATCTAACTACTGATAAAAACTCTGCTATAAGGACAAAACAAGAGAAAATAGTAAATGAGTTGGAAAAACAAAAATCAACATTAGAAAAGCAAATAGATGACCTATTTTCTAAAATGCAAGAAGGAAAGAAAAAATATTTGTCTATTAAAAATGCAAATGATGTATGTTGTCCTCTATGTGGGCAAAAATTAGAAGAAAAAGGTAGACTTACAACAATTATCAATATGAAAAAGGATTTAGAAGCAAGTTATGACAAAAAGGTAAAATTAGATAAAGAGTTCTTAATTATAAAAGGAAAATTAGCAGTTGAAAAGGCTAAATTATATTCTGCTCAAAATGTATCAAACAACGAAGAATATCCAGGTCAAATAACTACTTTAAAAGAAAAAATAAGTCATTTAGAACAAGAAAAAATGGATATAGAAAAACATAATAATATTGTTACAATAAATCAAAAAAATGTAATGACATCAAAGGAAGATATTACAAAATTCAATATTAAAATTCAAGAATTACATGGACTTATAGAGAATATTAAAAAGGTAAAAGAAGTTACACAAAAGTTATATATTAACTATCTTGAAGAAAAAATGAAATATGCAACTAAACACTTAAAAAATGTTAGAATACAGTATTATAAAGTATCAAAAGAAGATGAGATTTTAAAAGAAGATTTTATTATTCTTTACAAAAATAATGAACTTAAAAATCTTTCACGTTCTGAAACCATTGCAACAATGCTTGAAATTGGTAATATGTTAAATAAAGTTGCAAATACTAATTTTCCACTCTTTATAGATGATAGTGAAAGTTGTGCTGATTTTAACTTTATAGAAGATTATGCAAAAAATACACAAATCTTAATTTCAAGAGTTCAAAAAGGTCAAGAATTAACAATATCAAATTACAATGATAAGGCTATGCAAATCGCTGCATAGTCTTAAATAATAAATTATATTAAATTGGAGGAATACATATGAAAATCAAATGTTTATTAGTTATGCCTGGTAAAGAAGTTCAAAGAGTAAGAATACCAGCAAATATAAAATTTATAAAAGCTCTTATAGGAGAAAATCTATTAAATATACGAGCAAATGAAAATAATATTATTATTGCAAATCAAAATGCTAGAAATGATGAATTTAACAGATTTTTTCAAGGAAATATCTTATATGGTACATTTATTGTAGTGTCTTTAAAGAAAAATCGAAGAACATCAATGAAAAAGAAAGATATAAGAAAATTTAGCAATATGTTTAAACTTTCTAAACATCAAAAAAAGATAGAAAGATTTAAAGAAGAATTTTTGGAAGAATATTATTATCAACAAAGAAAAATTAAACAAAAAAATAGAAAGCATAATAAAGAAGTTATCTTTAAAAATGCAGCATAAAAAATTGAGAGGAAGGTAAAAAATATGAACAAAGTAATTTTATTAGGTAGACTTACAAAAGATGTAGAACTAAGATATACAAAAAATACAAATAATGCAGTAGCATCATTTAGCATAGCAGTAAATCGTGCTTTTGTAAAACAAGGAGAAGAAAGAGGTGCAGATTTCTTTAATATTGTTGCTTGGAACAAGTTAGCAGAAAGTATTTCAAAATATGTTTCAAAAGGTCAACAAATTGCTATATCAGGAAGATTAGAAACAAGAACTTGGGAAGATGAACAAGGTGTAAAACATTATGTAACAGAAGTCATTGCTGAAGAAGTAGATTTTTTAGAAAGAAGAAAAAAACAAGAACCTAGTGATGCTATATTAAACGGAACTAATACACCTATGCAGGACTTTACAAATAATAGTGAAGATGAGGAAGTATTAGGTAGTGATGATTTACCATTTTAAGGAGGAATAAGTATGGAAACAAATATAATTACAGTCAAATATGAAGATGATTTTTTTCCTAGAACTTTTAATGGACGAGATTATTCATACTTTACAGAAAAAAAGGTTTCTGTTGGTGATTTAGTTATAGCACCTACAAAATATGGAACAAAAATCGCAAAAGTAACAAGGATAAATGTTGCAGAAGAAGAAATAGAAAAAATTAGACCATTTATGAGAAAAATTACCCAAAGACTAAACAAGGATAGATATATAAATTTCAATGAAATTTTAGAGGAAGTTGCATAATTTCATGAATGAAAAACAAATGGCTAAAATTCTAATAAAAGAATTATCTGAATTAGGATTTACCATTCATAGATATAATGCTATTACAACGAGTTCTATCTATCTTAAACTAGACTATGGTATTTGCTGTGGTATTAGAATCTCTAATCATAGTGGAAAAAAGAAATATCATTATAGATTCAATATTGTAAAAGGATATAACGGAGATAAGGTTACATATTCAAAAAATCTTATCTCCTATTTTTATACCTTTGAACAGATATCACAACTCATAAAGGATGTGCAACATGAAAGAAATAAGAAAATTCAAAGATATGGTCTTAATAATTATAAAAAATATATGGAAATAGAAAAGGAAAGCAACCCACTTTTCCAAAGATTTAAACAAGTAATTTGAAAGGAGCAAAAAATATGGAAGGTATAGAAAGATTGGAACTAGAAGTATTGGAAATGAATAATTTTAGCGTTTCTAATATGTTTAATAATATAAAAAATAAACCTGAATTACAAGAAAAATTTAATAATAAAGAAAAAACAATTAAAGGAATGTATGAATATGTATATGAAAAAGCAAGAGCATTACAGCAAGGAAATGTAGCAATGGTAAATGACCAAGTTGTATATTTATGGGCTACTAACTACTTTAAATATACAAATGAAGAACTTGGTATAACAAAGAAAGGGTTAAAACCTGAAACTAATAAAAAGGAATCAAAAAAAGAAGATAAAAAAGAGGAAAAAAAGGCTGAAAAGAAAGAAGATAATCCTCAAATTTCAATGTTTGGGGAGGTGCAAAAATAATGGGATATGTAAAAAAAGCATATAGAGAAATATTTAATTTGCTAGACAATTATTCTGAACTTCCAAAAGGTTGGGATATGTTTGTAAAAAAGCAAGAAAAATATCATAATCTAATTATAAAATCAAGCAAAAATAAATGTTATTGTACTAATTGCAATTCTAACTTTGTTAGTAAGAAAAAAGTAAATGAAGAAGTGAAATGTCCTCACTGCCATAATAAATATTTAATAAAAAGAAGTAATTTACGATATTATGAATTTAAAGATTATTTATCTATGCTAGACATGGTAAATGATACTTTTGTTATTAGATATTTTGAATTAAAAAGTTGCATAGATGCAGAACATAAACATCATTCTTCTGTTGTAGAATTTGCAAGAGAAATACCTACAAATACTTATTATAGAAAGGTATATGTAAATGAT
>CAMMLF010000129.1 GCA_946497585.1 uncultured Clostridium sp. | reverse complement strand
TTCAAAAGAATATTTTAAAGGAGGTATTTGTTATGAAAAAAGATTTAGGAGTTAATCCAGCTGTATTTCCAATGCCAGTGCTAATGATAGCAACATATGGAGAAAACGATAAGGTAGATGTAATGAATATGGCTTGGGGAGGAGTATGTGCAGAAAATATGGTTGCACTAAACCTATCAGAAGACCATAAAACAACAAAAAACATAGAAGAAAGAAAGGCTTTTACATTAAGTATTGCAGATACAGACCATTTAGAAGAATCAGATTTCTTTGGTATTGCTTCAGGAAATAGAATGGAAGATAAATTTGAAAGAACAGGAATGCATGCTATGAAAAGTAAAAACGTAGATGCACCAATTATTGATGAATATCCTTTAACTTTAGAATGTAAGGTTGTAGAAATGCAACATCAACCTTATGGTTTAAGAGTTTTAGGAGAAATAGTAAATGTAGTTGCGGATGAAAAGGTACTTGATGAAAAAGGAAAAGTTGATGCTTCAAAATTAAATGCATTTGTATTTGACCAATTCAGAAATGGATACTACAAAGTAGGAGAAAAAGTAGGTCAAGCTTGGAATAGTGGAATGAAGTTTATGAAATAGTGAGCATTAAAAGAACGTGCTTTATATTAAGAGTAACATAACTTATTAATGCATATAAGCAAAGATGATGGAGAAAATATGAAAATTTTTAAAAGGATTATAATTATTTTATTTGTTCTAATAGTAGTAGCAGGTTTAGGCGTCGGTATGTATGGATATACATTATATGAAGATAAATTAGACGAACAACCTTTAGCAGATAAAGTTAGTGATGTAAGGAACAGTTATAATTTTGTGAGTATAGAAGAAGTTCCAGATGATTATATTAATGCAATAATTGCAGTAGAAGACCATAGATATTATGACCATGGCGCTATAGATATTATAGGATTAGGAAGAGCACTCTTTACAAATATTAAAAATGGTGAAATGCAAGAAGGTGGAAGTACAATTACTCAACAGGTTGCTAAAAATTTGTATTTTATCGAAGAGGATAATATATTTAGAAGAAAAATTGCCGAAATGTTTATGGCAATTGATATAGAAAATAATTATTCTAAAGAAGATATATTGGAATTGTACATAAATACAATTTATTTTGGTGATGGATATTATGGCATTAAAGAGGCGTGTGCTGGTTATCTAAATAAGGAACCTAAAGACATGAATTTAGCTGAATCAACAATGATGGCAGGCGTACCTAATGCTCCATCTGTTTATGCACCAACTGCTAATAAAGAACTTTGCAAGCAAAGACAAAATAAAGTAATTTCTTCAATGGTTGAACATGGTTACATAAGTAGGGAGCAGGCAGATAGCATAGATCAAAGCTTTATTGATACTATAAATGCTAATGAATAAGATAAAAAACACTACTTAAAATTTATTTTAAGTAGTGTTTTTTCGATGGAGCAGGTAGCGAGAATCGAACTCGCGCGACCAGGTCGGAAGCATGGCATTCTACCACTAAATTATACCTGCAAATTTTATGAAAAGGACCTTCCTCAATTGAAAAAATATATAAATATTATATCATATTTATTTAATTCATTGCAAATAAATTTCATAAACTAGTACACTTTTTCAGAAAACTATGTTATACTTATTATGTGAAAAAATTAGAAATATGCATAAACAAAGCATTTTACTAAAAGTGGTTATAGGTAACCTAAAAACCTAAATACATAAAAAAGGAGATTCGCATTAATACAACTTATGCGAAAGTAGAAAAATGGGTTTTTTTGATAAGTTAAAACAAGGACTAGCAAAGACAAAGCAAGTATTTAGTTTTACAAAAGTAGATGAAAATTTATTAGATGAATTAGAAGAAAAGTTAATAATTGCAGATGTTGGAATGGAAACAACAGAAAAAATAATAGATAATTTAAGAACTAGAATTAAAAAAGAAAATTTAAAAGAAGCAGAACAAGTAAAACAAGCTTTAAGAGAAGAAATAGAAGAAATATTTAAAGATAATAATCCAGAGCTAGATTTAACTAACAAACCAGCAGTAATATTAATGGTTGGTGTAAACGGAGCAGGAAAAACAACATCAATCGGAAAAATAGCTAATAATTTAATAAAGCAAGGAAAGAAAGTTATAATTGCTTCAGGAGACACTTTTAGAGCAGCGGCAACAGAGCAACTTGAAGTATGGGCTAATAGAGCAGGTGCAGAATTAGTTAAAGGTTCTGAAGGCATAGACCCAGCTTCAGTTATATTTGATTCAATAAAAGTTGCAAAAGAAAAAAATGCGGATGTACTTATTTGTGATACAGCAGGAAGATTGCAAAATAAGAAATACTTAATGGATGAATTAGAAAAAATTAAAAGAGTTATAGACAGAGAACTACCAAATAGTTCAAAGGAAGTTTTATTAGTATTAGATGCATCAACTGGTCAAAATGCAATATCTCAAGTAAAGGCATTCAAAGAAACTACTGGAGTAACAGGATTAGTTCTTACAAAACTAGATGGAACAGCAAAAGGTGGAGTAGTTATAGGAATTGTAGATGAAAATAAAATACCAATAAAATACATAGGTATAGGGGAACAAATTGATGATATGGAAGTATTTAATAGCAAGGAATTCATTGATGCTATTATATAGCCAAAGATTTTTAAATTATATAGGAAAAATCAGGTTTTTCCTATATAATTAAAGCTACGATAAAATCATGCTTAAAATTTAAGGAGGAGATTTTGTTTGAAAAAAGAAAATGAAAATAACAATTCAGTAAAAGTTAAAAAAAGAACTAGAAAAAGAACAATAATAGTTTTGGCAATCTTGGTAATTGCACTTATTGCTTTATATGTATATGTAAGAGGTAGTTACCTTGAATTCAGAGCTATTGGCGAAAATTATATACCAGTATTTTGGAGAAACTTAACATATTCACTACTTACTTTTGCGGTTAACTTTATATTTTTATATTGTGCTTTCTATTTTACAAATAGAACACTAAAAAAAGGACTTAAGGTATTTTTTGATGATGAAAAGAAAGAAATGCCAAAGTTTCCAAATAAATCAGTTTCATTTATAATAGCACTTATAGGAAGTGTTGCTACAACTCAATTTTTACTAAATAACATCTTACTATGTTTTAGCAATTCACAATTTGGTAGCACAGATTTAGTATTTGGAATGGATATTTCATATTTCATGTTCCAAAGACCTTTTATAACATTCTTACTATCATATTTATTAATAGTAGTTATAGCAACAATTATTTATGCAGTTGTATATGCACTAATAGTTCTAAACATTAGCTTTGAGGGAGTTGCGCGTGAGTCAATCAAAAAGGTTGATTTAGTTTCTAAACTTGGCTCAAGAGTTAAGCTAATTGCTATATTATTAGGACTATTCATATTCTTCTCTATGGTACAAAATATAGGAAATGAGAAATTCTTAACAATAGAATTAAGTGATGCTACTCAATATTCATTATTCGGCGCAGGAGATTCTGATGTTACTATTAAGCTATGGGGATATGTAATATTTGCTGTATTAGCAGTAATTTCAGTATTCAGAGCATACAAAGCATTAAAAGATAAAAGTACAAGAAGAGTTTTAGGAAACTTACTTATTGTGCCAGTTTATTTAATAATATTAGCTGTAGTTTTAGCAGGATATCAATTAATATTTATTGGCTCTAATGAACTTGACAAAAATCAAGAATACATAGCTGAAAATATTAGGCAAACTAAAAATGCTTTTGGAATAAATATTGAAGAACAAAATATAAATTATAGTGGAACAATTACAAGAGAAGAATTGAATCAAAATGAAAACGTCATAGATAACATTGCAATAGTAAGCAGTAGCAATGTTTTACAAGATTTACAAAGCTCACAAACTGAAAAAGGATATTACACATATAGAAATACTCAAATTGAAATGTACAATATAAACAACAAGCCTACTACTGTGTATGTTAGCCCTAGAGAAATAGATAGTAGTAATACTACATATTCAAATAAAACTTATGAATATACACATGGTTATGGAACTGTAATTACTATGGCAGGTAATACAGATGAAGAAGGAAACTTAAATAATATTCAAAAAGAGTTTGGAGATTTATCAGATAGTAGTATATCAACTTCTGAACCAAGAATATACTTTGGCTTAGAGACAAATGATGCAGTTGTTGTAAATCCAGATGAAAATACAGAATTCGATTACTTGAATGATGATGGAACTGAAAAAAACTATTCATATACAGGTGATGCAGGATTAACTCTAAATTTCTTAGATAGAATTATTCTTGGAATAAAAGAAGGAGATTTACAATTAGCATTTTCAGGAAATGTAGATAGCGATAGCAAAATAATTATTAACAGAAATATAATAGAAAGAGCAAAAATAATTATGCCATATCTAACATATGATGAAAATCCATATATGGTAATAGATGACTCTGGAAATCAATATTGGGTAATAGATGCATATACAACATCAAATAGCTATCCATTCTCTGAGCAAATAGATTTAGAAGATGGTCAAACAATAAATTACATACGTAATTCAGTAAAAGTTATAGTAAATGCATTTGATGGAACAATGAAATTCTACATTACAGATAGAACAGACCCAATTGTTATGGCATATAACAATATGTATCCTGGACTATTTGTAGACAGAGATGAAGAAATTCCAGAAGATATAAGTAAACACTTTGTATATCCACAATATTTGTATGATATACAAGCAGAAGTAATAC
>CAMMLF010000128.1 GCA_946497585.1 uncultured Clostridium sp. | reverse complement strand
TGGGTCTACTCCGACTTTTTTTTTACGTTAATAACAACATTTTCAGTCTTAGCAGTTGAAACAACTTCAACAGAACCAATAACATCTCTCTTCATATCTTCCGCTGTTACTCTATATAATCCAGTAGAGTTCTTGTTAGCTTTAAATACAGCATTACCGCTAGCATTAGTTGTTTTAATTTGTCCATTAAAGTTAACTTTAGCACCAGTTAAGTTAGTTGCATCTTGGTCTTTAACATTTATTGTTACATCTACTCTGTCTTCTGTATAAGAACCAGGTAATATAACAGCAAATGGAAATCTTACAGACTCATCTGGTTGTAGAGAATTTATTGGATTTGGAATTTCCCAACCAAGTCTCATAACAACTCTCAATGCAACCATATCATCTTGTGCTAAGTTATATAATATTTCTCCTGTTGCAGGGTCTTGAATTACTGCTTGGTCTAATACTTTAAATGTGATGTCTTGTCTAATAGCATAAACAGCTTGTGAAAAATCTCCCACAATCATTTGTGCCTTAGTTTTATCCCATGCACCATTATCTACATAAGCTTTGCTCAAGCTATCAATTTCAGTTCCTTTAATTGGTTGTCCTGTTGTGTCAAGCATCATTCTAAATTTACCTTTTAAATCAACTCCACCAACTGCTCCGTTTACGTTATATCCACTTTCTTCAACTTTTGTCATTGCATCGTTAATAGATTGGTATAATGTGTTAGAACCTGGTGTAATTGTTGCTCCTGCATTTAATGCAGATGTTAATAAATCTGCTCTAAAGCCAGTTGGTTTATCTATACCAACAAATACAGCTTGGTCAAACTTTTTGCCCATAGCTTCTTCTATTCTTGGTCTTACTTCTCCCCAAATATCATAATCAGCATCATCTAAAACATTTTCTGGAATAGGTACTATAACAGCCATTTCCTCTGCTACAATATATTTTTTATCCCAAGCCATTTTAGTTAATTGCTTTCTAGCATTATCGCTACCTTGCCAATAAACTAATGGTAAGGCATCTAATACTTTCATCTTTGTTTTATTAGAAGTCATATTAGGCAATCTTCTAAACATCTGCATTGCTCTTGATTGCTTAATTGCTCCCTCAATTATTTCTCTAGCCACTTGCTCTTCTATAAGTGTCTCTGCGTTACTTCTTGAAATCATTTGTCCCATAATTAATCTTCCTTTCTATAAAAAAATAAGACTAGCTAATGCTAATCTCTTGCAGAACGAATTAAATCGTTCATTATTTGATTTGTTTCATTTTGATTATTTGTTTCTTTTCCATCCAAACTTAAACTAGACCCTACTTTTTTTCTTGTTATTGTAGTCTCTGAGTTATATTGTGGATTTTTAGCTTTAAAAGATTTTAAAGCTGTCTCAAAATCAATTGTGTCTGTCACTTCTTTTAAAACTTTACTTGCAACAAATTCAGCAAATTCGGGTTTAATTCCCGCACTTGTCACTTTTGTCGTTGCTTCTAATATAGAATATTTAGAGTTAAGGTCTTCATATTTAGATTTATAGTCATCTCTCTCAGTTGTGATGTTTTTTAGTTTAGCATTAATTCCATCATCGCCTTGTATAGATGCTTCTAAGTCCTCATATTTCTTTTTGTAGTCTAAATTTTTTGCTTTCTTTACATCATCATCATATTTTGTTTTAGCCACATATCCTCCTGCAGAAAGATTTGCTAATTTCATGCCTTTTTCTTCAATTGCTTTTGAAAAATCATCGTACGACAATGAGTTTTCTCCAAATAATTCTTTTAATTCTTCTTCCATATTCTTTCCTTTCCTACACAGATTTAATTTAAATGACAGTTCACTCTGTCTATTGTGCATCTTGCATTTATATCTCAGCAAGCTAGAGTTATTTGGTTTCTTTAAACGCCTATACCATAAAAAGGCATATAAAAAAGACAGCTGTTAAACTGTCTTAAATAACTAATCTACTATTGTCTTTCTTTAATCCTGTTTGCTCTACAAAATCATCTAACATATCTCTATGTTGTTTTTCTCTTGTTTTAATGTTTCTTATTTCTTGTTTTACTTGTTCGACATCTATATCTTTATTATTACTCGTTAATAATTTTTGCTGTGCTACTAATTCTTTTTTGTCTGCTCTTATAACTCTTTCTATTTTTCTTTGTTCTTGTGTTGCATCGTATTTACTCATTTTTTTGCCATTGTATTCAAGTTTTTCTTGCCCCCATTCTTTTAATTGTTCGTCTGCATATGTTTTCACAGAGCCTTTATAATACGGATACCAATCATGTCTACAATTTACTCCTTTAAAGCCTGTAGCTTTTCCATAACCGATATCATCTAAACTTAAATAACCTTTTTGTCCACTTCTACTAACTATCTTACCTTGCCATTCCGCATGCTCTGGTCTTGCTCCTGAGTGTGCTGTTAGTTCCATTAAATCCCAGCCAACTTCGTCAGCTCTTAACTCTTGTAATTTTCCACATGTTTGATTTACACTTGTTACAATATTCATCCTCACAGCTGCTTCAATACTCCTCTTCACACCACTGTTAGGATATTCTATCATTGCGCCTTGCTGTCCTATTTTTCTTAATGCATCTATAAAAGATTGTGTATAGCTTTTTACTCCTGTACTTACTTCCATATATGACATATTTATTGCATTATAGAATTGTTCTTGTGCAATGTTTGCCGTTGTCATGCATAAATTCTGCAAATTTGCGGTTGTTTTTTCTATAGTTGCACTCATTGTTTGCATTATTGGTCTGCTTCGCTTGATTGGTACTGGATTTAACCCTGCCTCTTTATATATGAAATCGTCTCTATTTAATGTCTTGGCTCCAGCCTCTTCAAATATCTCTGCTACTTTTTCATAAGAAGTATTATTATATTTTGCTACTAGAGATATAATATCTGTATATAAAGCTCCCATTTCTTGTGCAATTCTTATATCGTTTAGTACTACAGTATTTGCATATCCTACTCTTGCTATTCTTGTTGCTATTTCTTCTATTATTTCAAGCTCTAGATTTTCATAGATTGCTGTAGCTTGTTTTTCTATATTTATAAAATCATTTTGAGTTAGCATATTTTTTCCTTTTCAGTTCTTTTTTTAAGCCTTTTTCAAATCCTTTCATAAAAGCTCTGCCTGGTCCTTCGCAGAATTTTTTTCTTCTTGCTTTCCATTCAAAGTCAGGAACTTCTATTTGTACCTTAAATATCCAAGAAATAATGCATAATATTTTTGCTCTTATAGTTATATTTAATTTCATAGCTTTTATTAAATTAAATCTTTTATCCATTTTAAGCATCACTATTCCTCCTCTATATTAGTAGTAAACCCAAATGCCTCTTGATTACTCATTTTTTCTTTTTGTATTGTGTCTAATTCTTTTTGTGTCTGTTGTTCATTTAAGTTTCTATATTTTTCCATGTATGATTGCTTACTTCTTAGCCCTTGCGATACTTCTTGCATTGCTCTTACTTGCTCTGCTCCTCTATCTTCTATGATACTATCATCAAAGTCTATTGTTACTTCTGTTGCATCTATAGTTGTATTTGCAAATATAGAAGAAGCATAAGCTATAGCTTTTACAATAGTAATTAAACTATCTTTCAAGACTTGCTCATGCTTCTTTATTGTTCTAAACATATCTGAGTTTTCTGAAATAACCCCTGTCGCTGTTTGAATTGCTTGTCCATCGAACTTATACCTTTCTTGTCCGAACCCGACTTTACTTGATAATATGTTTAATTGATAATTTGTTGAGTTTATATATTGTTCTGTTCTTAAAGATGCATCATCATGTTCTATCATGCTATCTTTGTTAAAGCCTTTTGGCATACGATAAACTGATATATCGTTCGGGTCAAATACCATTCTACCTTCACCATCGTCATATGACAACATTTCTTCTGCTACAAAAGTCCTTCTTCTACCAATAACTACTTCATTGTCTAGCCCGTCATAAGCATTATCTAGGCATTTCAAAGTATCTATTGCATTCGCATAAACAGATAATCCAAAAGGTGTTTCGCTATCTATGTTGTTGCATATATTCGGTGTAATTATTGCAAACCAAGGGATATTACTTAATGTATCAAACTCCGAAATAAATCCCTCTTTTTCTTCTTTATTTGCTTCAACAAAAGAACTATATTTGCCTTTAAACATATAATTTTTAATTACATAGTTTTTTTCTTTGTTCAAAACATGCATTGCAATATAAATATATGTTTGTCCCTTTTTATATTTTGTTGTTACAAAAGCACATTCTATTATTTTTCCATTTTCCCACGTTAATGGTATTATTTTTTTACATTCTACAAATTCTAACTTTATTCTTGCATCACTAACATCTAGAACATTTTCTTCTTGTTCTATATCTTGAACAGACACTACCAAAGCTCCTGTTCCAATCGCAAATGATTTTTCTACTCCTTTATTTATTACTACCTCAGCATTGTTTTGTCTCAATATTTCATTCAATGCTTCAGTATCTGTATTATTCTTTAAATTTATAGAAACCTTTTCGTTAAATAATAAATCAGCCCAGTCTTCTGCTACCTTTTTAGCACCTTGCATTGACTTCTTTTCCATTTTTACTTTACGTTGTCCATTGTATATATAATAATTGTGAAACTTGCGTACCTTACCTCTGTACCAGCTTTCCCAAATATCTATATATTTTTCCCAATTAAGTTTTTCTGATATATCATAACCTTGCTTACTAAAAAATTGTTGTAAATTCATATCCTATCTCCTGCTATTTATCAA
>CAMMLF010000127.1 GCA_946497585.1 uncultured Clostridium sp. | reverse complement strand
AATGGAAAAATTGTAAAACCTAGCTATGAAATAAAAGTTGGAGATATAGTAGAAATAAAATTTGGAAATAGTACATCAAAATTTGAAATAATAAAAATTCCAACAAAACAAAGTGTAAATACAGAAGAAGTTGCTAAAATATCATAAATTTACATAATTATACGAGAAAAAATATTTTCAAAAAACACTTGAAATTATCTAATAAATATGTTATTATAGTAAATAGCGATTAAAACTTAAGCATAGGAGGTGCAGTAAAATGGCTAAATGTGATATATGCGGAAAAGCAGTAACAAATGGAAACAAAATAAGTATAGCTCGTTCTCATGTTAGTAGAAGAGCAAAAAGAACATGGAAACCAAATCTTAGAACAGTAAGAATTAAAGTAAACGGAGAAAACAAAAAAATGTCTGTATGCTCTAAATGCTTACGTTCAGCTAAATTGGGTGCATAAAATGAAATTAAATAAAATAAAGTAAGAGAACTCAAAAGGTTGATGCTTAAATCATAAGGCAAAAGCAAGGAGCTCTCTTTTTTATTGAAAAAACATATTTAGCCAAAAACAATATTAAGTTTTTTTCTTATGTACTAATCTTTTATTCCAAACAAAAACTTAACAATTCCTCTCAAAAATTTCGGAACTTTTTTTACTACAATAGTCATACATACCCTCCTAACAACTTCTAAATTTCTTGAAAATTCTAATTATATATAGAATATTGTTTCAAGAATTTACTTATGAAATAAACAGCAAAGGCCTGCAATTATAACCACACAGCCTATAATAAAAAGCCAACCGGATAATGGAAGTAATAGTACAAGTAAAACTCCTAATCCAAAACCCACGAGGCAAGTAGCAAGTAATTTTTTTAGTATTTTACCCATGCTTTACCTCCTTTGTAACATTATATGTAAATTAAAATTAAAAAGTGAATAAAGACTTTTAAACATAATGGCTTGCAAAAAACAAAAAAAGTTCTATTTTAATTTAGTAAAAACTATTCCATAAAAAAATCTTTTATGATATTATAATTATGCTATTAAAAATAAAAACTTAGCAAATAAAATGTCAAGTAATAAAATTCAGAAAGGAGATTCGTATAATCATATACGAGAAACAAGTAATGAAGAATAAAGCCAAAAAATCAAAAGAAGAAAAAATAAATATACCAAGGTTAATACTAAGAATAGTCATAGTTGCAATTATTCTTGGGCTAATGGTTTTTGCAATAAAAATAGCGCCAAACTATGCAAGAGACGAGTTTGCAGATGTAACCAATTTAGTAATAAATAATAACAATATTACAAGAAATGTAAAATCTAACATAATAATAGAAGATAACACAATATATTTATCAACTGCAGATATGCAAAACTTTTTTGATGAATATTTATTAATTGATGAAGCAAATAGTAGAGTTATAACTACTTCAAATACAAAAACAGTTGTATTACCATTTGAAGGAACTACAATAAATGTTAGCGGTGCACAAAAATCAATAGGACATTCTTTACTAAATAGAGATGGAACAATATATATACCAATAACAGATTTAACTGATATATACAATATAGAAGTAAATTATTCAGCTGAAAGCAACATAGTTACAATAGACTCTTTAAACAGAAAGTTTGTACAAGCCTTAAGTTCAAAAAATATGTCTGTAAAATATTTGCCAACTGTATTTTCAAAAACAGTAGACAAAGTGGAACGTGGAGACACGCTAGTTTTGGTACAAGACAGGGAAAATGGCGGAAATGTCGTAGAAGACGATTGGATAAGAGTAAGAACTAAAAACGGAGAAATTGGTTACGTAAAATTAGATAGCATTACTGATGAAAATACGGTAAGAGAAGATTTAACAATAAATACAAGAATTGATGGAAAAGTAAGCTTAGTTTGGGATTATTATTCACAATATGTTTCTGCTCCAGTAAGAGATGGAGAAATAGAAGGAATAAATGTAGTATCACCATCATTTTATGAAATTACAGCAAGTGGAGACATTGATGCAAACATAGGCAGAAATGGTCAAAACTATGTTGAATGGGCACACACAAATGGATACAAGGTATGGCCAATGGTATCTAATAGCGAACTTGGAGATTTAGATGCCATGTCAGAAATTCTATCTACTTTTGAAAATAGAGCATATTTAATAGATAATATAATAGATGAATTAATTGATGCAGGCGTAGATGGCGTAAATATAGATTTTGAAAATATGTATCAATCAGATAAAGACAATTATTCTAGATTCTTAATAGAACTTGCACCAAGATTAAGAGAAGCTGGACTTACACTTTCAGTAGATGTTACAGCGCCTGATGGCTCAGAAACTTGGTCATTATGCTTTGATAGAAATATAATAGGAAAAGTAGCTGATTATATTATATTCATGGGATATGATCAAAATGGTGTATCTTCAACTGAGGCAGGAACTGTTGCAGGAGCAGATTGGGTAGAATTAAACATAAAGAAATTTCTTGGTCAAGAAGGCGTATCTGCAGATAAACTTATATTAGCAATGCCATTTTATACAAGGTTGTGGCAAGAATCAAATGGAACTCTAACAAGCTCAGTAGTAAATATGAGAAGTGTAACAATTCCAGATGGTGTAGAAAAAGCATGGGATGAAAATACAAAACAATATTATATAGAATATGAAAGAAATGGCACAACATACAAAATGTGGATAGAAGATGAAGAATCTTTAAAAGCAAAAATGGATTTAATAAATCAATATGAATTGGCAGGAGGAGCTTTTTGGTCAAAAGATAGAGAATCAAACACAATATGGTCTATTGTTGCAGAAGAGTTAGGAGCTAAAACGGATAATGAATAAGAATAAATCTGTTATTAAAATAAGCAACAAATAAATTAGAGAAAACTAAAGTAATTAAAGCAATAAGCATTAGTAAATTTGAAATTTATGTAATAAATTGCAAAAAAATGCAATACGAAAAAAGTAATAATAAAGAATCACCCTCATATAATATAAAAGGGTGATTTTTTGATGGATAGAAAAATGCCCCAAAATTACACAAAGGAGGGAAGTGCCAGCATTGTAAAATATGTGCTGTGTGCGAAATAGATGAATATTGCATTTGTTAAATTAGACAAGCTTGGAAGGCTTGAAAAATTTTATAAAAAACTTTTTGGAATTATTAGGGTGGTAAATAAAACATATTACATACCAGATATTGATGAAAAAAAAAAAATAAGTTAATATCAAGATTAAAAGCAGACGGAGTAGATTGTGCCATTGCTGAAAATGAAATAGATTTAAAGTATCCTAAACTAGATGGTAAATATTTGCTAAAGTGTGCTATTCCCGAGGTTGTAAGCTATTGTTTCAAAGCCTTGGATAAGAATGCTGAATTAGAAGAAATATACATACTAGTGGAAAATTATACAAAGGAAAATATTAGAATAATTGAAACATTAACAGAAAAAGTAAAAGTAGTAAATATAGTAACTACACATTTAAGACAGTTTCAAGAATTAGAGAAAAGATTAGAAAGAAAAGAAATTTATATAACAGTTTCAAGCAATAAAAGAAAAGCACTAAAAAGGGCAGAATTGATTATTAATTTGGACAATAAAAATTTTAATGGATTTAATGTAAACAAATGTAGCATAATTGTAAACTGTAACAGTGAATTTAGCCTAAGCAAAGATTTTGAAGGAATTTGCATAGAAAAAATAAATATAGATATTAAAAAGATTATGAGAATATTTACAGAAAATGAAAATATGAATAAAAATGAGCTTTTTGAAGCTGAACTACTTAAAACGAGCCAGTATGATGAGGCAAGATACATTTTAGATAAAAGTAAAATGCAAGTGACAGGAGTAGTGGGAAAAAGAGGAGTAATTAATTTGAAAGAGTTTGAAAAAATTCAGTATTATTATAATTCACAGTTTAATTTTATTACTTAAGCTACAATATACATTCCTCCGCGTTTACTTCGCGGTTCGCTTGCGCTCAGCGCTCGCACGCTCCGACTTCGCTTCTATGATAAAGACACTAGTTTATTGAGCCCTCAGTCAGCTCCGCTCGCTAAAAGCTCTGGAATATATATTGTAGGTTTAAAAAACAATTAGCTGTGAATAGTAACTCAGTTTGTGAATTTTATTTGGAAATTTTGCCACGCCTCTTGACAAAATCGACTTATGGTATTAAGATATTTAAGAAAATTTTTACACAAAAGGAGGGATAAGTCATGGACAGCGAAGAAGTACTACTAACACAAGAAGGCTATGATAAGTTAGAGCAAGAACTAGAGTATCTTAAAACAACTGAGAGAACTGAAATTGCTGGTAGAATAAAAGTTGCCCTAGGTTATGGAGATTTATCTGAAAACTCTGAATACGATGAGGCAAAAAATGCACAAGAAATGAATGAAAACAAAATAGCAGAGCTAGAAAATAAATTGAGACACGCTAAAATAATAGATTCTTCAGAAATAGATACAAAAACAGTTCAAGTAGGTAACACAGTTGAAGTACTTGATATGGACTTTGATGAAAATGTAACATATACAATAGTTGGTTCAACGGAAGTAGACTTAGCACAAAACAAAATATCTAACGAGTCACCAATTGGTTCAGCATTACTTGGCGCTAAAAAGGGTCAAGTAGTTGAAGCACAAGTTCCAGCTGGTGTAGCAAAATTCAAAGTGCTTTCAATTAAAAAATAAGAGTTAAACAACTAGGTGCTTAATAAGTGCATATTTTTTTAAACCTAATTGCCCAAGCAATATGTCTATTTTTCATTCTCAAGCTGGAGCAAACAGCGACCCGCGCCGA
>CAMMLF010000126.1 GCA_946497585.1 uncultured Clostridium sp. | reverse complement strand
TTTTATTATTTGAAAATAAGAAAATAGGAAATAATAGTTAGATAAATAGTAATTTGAAAGTGAGATGGTATTGTGGAAATATTAGAATATGGAAATCCAAAAAAAGATAAAATCATTTTAATTCATGGATTTGAAAGCCCATATCAAATATGGGATGACTATGTAGAATATTATAAAAGGGATTATTGTGTAATCGTTCCTATTCTAACGGGACACAATGTCAATGAAAATACAGACTTTGAATCGTTTGAGAAGTGTGTTAAAGAATTAGAAGATTATTATATTTCAAAATATGGAAAACAAGTTTTTGCAGTTTATGGTATGAGTATGGGTGGAGTTTTTGCTAGCATATTATGGCAAAATGAGAATATCAAAATTGATAAATTGATAATGGAAAGTTCTCCACTTTTAGGCTTTGAGAATTTTATGATAAAGATATTAACAAAACAATATTTAACAATTACCCATAAAGCACAAGCAAGAGATAAAAAAACTGTAAGAGGAGCAGTTAATTCAATGGTTACAGAAGATAAATTAGATATTTTTATGGAACTATTAGATCATATATCTGATACTACTATTACTAACTATATTAGAGAAATTGGAAAGCATAAATTACCAAGTAACATAGATACACCAGAAACAGAAATATACTATTTATATGGTGGTAAAATTAATGAAATATTATTTAAGAAGGTTGCAAAGTTTTTAGAAAGAAACTATCAAAATGCTAATACTATGTGTTTAAGTGGAAAAGGACATTGTGAAGATGCACTTTTAAATCCCAACGAACATATAAAAGTGTTAAATAAAGTTTTAAAGATATAACTAAATTACAATTTATAGAGTAGATAGTTTTAAAGAGACTATCTATTTTTTTAGACTAATAGTCTAAAAAATATTGACATTTTTAAAACATAAGAATATAATATAGTAAAAACCGACTTATAGTCTAAAAAGGAGAAAGTATGAAAAAAGAAATAAGGAAAAAAGAACTTATTAAAACTGCTTATGATTTATTTATTACTAAAGGATATGAAAATACATCAGTTGATGAAATTATTGCTAAAGCAGGAATTGCAAAGGGGACTTATTATTATCATTTTGAAAGCAAAGAACAGATGCTTGAAGAAGTTATTGATATGATGATATATAATGGTATAGAAAGAGCAAAGCAAGTAGTAAATTCTGATTTAAAAATGGAAGAAAAATTAGTTTATACTATTCTTGCACTTCGAGTATCTCCAGAAGAACAATCAGTTCAAAATGCAATACATACAAAAGAAAATATAATTTTACATGAAAAAATCAACAATAAAATTATAGATGAAGCAACTCCTTTAATTTCTTCTATTGTAAGAGAAGGAATTAAAGATGGAATATTTATAATGGATGATAATGTTGAGGAAAGAGTTAGAATGTCTTTAATATTAAGCAATGAAATGTTTGATCATACTGAAATTACCAAAGAAAGTGTATATGTATTTATAGACACCTTAGAAAAAATATATGGTGCTAAAAAAGGGACATTGTCTTTTATAGGCAATTTAATTAAGGAGGAACAAAATGAAAAATAATGTTATTATAAGTGCGAAAAATTTAGTTAAAAGTTTTTATAATGGTGAGATTAAACAAACTATAATTAACAAATTAGATTTGGATATATATGAAAATGATTTTACAATTATAATGGGGTCAAGTGGTGCAGGTAAATCTACTTTAATGTATCTTTTATCTGGTATGGATAAAGCAGATTCTGGCAGTATAACATTTAAAGATAAAGATATTTGTAAAATGAATAATGATGAACTTGCAATATTTAGAAGAAAAAATTGTGGCTTTGTTTTTCAACAAATATATTTACTTGATAAAATGAGTTTATTAGATAATGTCTTAACTTCTGGACTTCTTACTAATAAGAATAAAAAAGAAGTTATAAAAAAAGCAAAGGAATTATTTGCAAGTGTTAATATACCAGAAGTAACTTACAAAAAGAATATGAATCAAGTATCTGGTGGAGAGTGTCAAAGAGCAGGAATTGTAAGAGCAGCAATAAACAATCCATCAGTGATATTTGCAGATGAACCAACTGGGGCATTAAATAGTGAAAATTCTACTGCTGTACTTGATGTTTTAACCAAACTAAATGAAAATAAACAAAGTATTATTATGGTTACACATGACAAGAAAAGTGCCTTAAGAGGAAATAGAATTATATATTTAAAAGATGGGAAAATATATGGAGAACTTAAACTTGATAAATATAAAAAAAATGATAATGAAAGAAATGAAAAATTGAATCAGTTTTTAAAAGAAATGGGGTGGTAATTTTGAAGAAAATAATTACTTTATCCAAATATTTCTTTAAGAAAAATGTAAAAGATATTCTAGCATTTGTAATAATTCTTTTTATTGCAAATATACTTTTCTCAAGTAGTATGATTATAAATTTCAATATCAGTAATGATTATGATGAATATTATGATAAATTAAATACAGCAAGTAGTTTTTTTACAATACCTAGTATGCAATATACTGATGACTTGTTAAATGATATTAAAAATATAAAAACAGTAGAAAATGCAGAAATTCAAAATGGTGTAATACTAAATATTCCTGTAAATATGGAAGGCTCTATACAAGAGCAAAACCAAATATTTTATAATATAAATAATGTTTCTAATTTAAATAAGAAAGAAATAATACAAGAAACTACTGAAAACATAGAAAATGGCATATATCTTTCAAATTACACATTTATTCATTCTGGTTTAAATATTAAGGACAAATATAAATTTAGTTTAGACGATAAAGAGTACATATTTACAATTAAAGGTGTCGTTAGTGAAATGCAATATGGAAATTATACTTCTTCGGTTATTGGAGAATATTTAGAAGAAAATGCTTATAATTATTTACTTGCAAGTAATAAGGAAAAAGAAGTAACTACCATTTCTATTAAATCAAATGATAGTTATTCATCTTATAATGATGTATCTAAATATTTAAGTAGCAAAAATATTAATGTTTTAAACAAAAATTATAAAGAGCAATCTAAAAATGGAAGACTTGCCATTTCAAATATAATTGTTTTAATACTTGTTGTATTTTCAACTGCCATACTTATTATATGTTTATTTGTTAGTAAGTTTAAAATAGAGCAAACTATTGAAGAAGAAATGTCTAATATGGGAGCATTAAAAGCACTCGGGTATACAAGTAAAGAGATAATTATATCTTGCATTATGCCATATATAATTAGTGGTTTATTATTTACTATTCTTGGAATAATCACATCATATTTTATGTTACCAATATTAGCAAGTGCTATAGAAATGCAATCAGGCTTTATATGGAAAGCAAAAGTTGACTTATTATCAAATATAATAGTATTACTTATCAATATGATTTTAATAACAACATTTACTTTACTTGCAGCACTTAAAATAAGAAAGTTAAATCCTATTAATGCAATTAGAGGTATAAAAAAAACGAAAAGAACTAAAAATCATTTTGAAATAGAAAATACTAAAGGTAGTATTAACTTTATCCTAATGTTAAAAAACTTTATAAATACTAAAAAACAAAATATACTACTTGGTATTGTATTATTCTTAATGACTATTGTTTCATCATTTATAGGAATATTATTTTACAATGTAAATGTAAATCCTATAAACTTTATAAATACATTAGTAGAAGAACATCCATCAGTAGTTGTTACATCTAATATAGACTTAAAAGAAGAATTAAAAAAACAAGAAAATGTAAAAGATGTTTTATATTATGATGAAAATGCTACCTTAAATTATGAAGATAATTCATATAAAACTTTTGTAGCCGATAATTTTATTAATTTAGCAAATGATTTATGTTACAAAGGAAATAATCCTAAAAATAGTAACGAAGTTGCAATAGGAAGTAAAATACAAGAAAAATACAATATAAATATTGATGATTATATTACATTAAGAAAAAATGGTAAAGAAAATCAGTATAAAGTTGTAGGATTTATTCAATCAGTCAATTATTCCGGAGAAGTAATAGAAATAACTTTAGATGGATATAAAAAACTTGATGATGAATACATACCAAAAATTATGTACGTGTATCTAGATAATGAACAAGAATCGGAAGAATTTATAAGTAAAATTGAAGAAAAATATCAAAATGATATAATTTCGACAATGAATTATGCTGAGTCTATGGAATCTGCTACAACAATGTATATTTCGCTTGTAAGTATTATATGTATTGTTATTATCATAATTACTTTACTACTTATTTATTTAATTTTATATATTGTAATTTCATCAATCATTATGAAAAGAAAACAAGAACTTGGAATATTTAAAGCAATAGGATATGAAAATAAGGCCTTAGTTAAGCAATTAGTAGGTGGATTCTTACCAAGTACTATTATAGGATCAATATTAGGACTTATAGTTAGTAAGATTTTTATGAGTAATATTTATAGTAAAATATTTATATCAGTCGGTGCGTATAAAGTAAGTTTTGAATATCCATTTATAATATTTGTATGCTTAGCATTACTATTAATTATTGCAACAATTTTACTAGCAGTAGTTCTATCAAAAAAAATAAAGAAAATATCAGTATATTCGTTGATAAAAGATTAGGAGGAAAAGAAAGATGAATAAGAAAGAATTTATTAAAAAATTGGAAGAATTAACAGGGTTAGATAGTAATGAATGTATTATTATAAATAGCATACTAGAAGATAATTTTATTATTGGGAAAAATAACAAAGAAAAAATCATTGAAAATGTAATGACACAATTATCAAAAACTCGTGAAGAATCAGAAAGATTATATGAAACAGCAATGTCTATTATTGGAACTGGTATAAAAAATAAATTAAAACATCCATTTAAAAGTCAAGATTAGTACGATAAATTACAA
>CAMMLF010000125.1 GCA_946497585.1 uncultured Clostridium sp. | reverse complement strand
TACAACATTTATTACTGACATAAATAAAAGTTCTATTAAATCATCCAACTTTGCATTTGAATGTACAATGTCAGAATTAGCATTAGAGTATTTTTTTGAAAATTTTCTGTTAGAAGAAAATATTGATACTAAAAATGTTGATGAACTATGTGCAGTTGCAAAAAGTTATGGAATAATGGATCGTTTAGGAAATGATGAAGTAAAAAATTATGAAATTTTTAAGTTTTATTATAAAAATCGTATTTTAAAAAAGAAAGAACGCAGTGGTTGGGATTCAAAACATTGGAATGTTTCAATAAGCAGAATTGAAAGAATTTCAGAACATATTGTAGGAACTATTGCCTTAGCACTTGCGCTTGATTCAGAATTTGATTTTAAAGTTGATATTGATAAAGTAATTACAGCTTTATGTGTTCATGAAATCGGTGAAATTAGTATTGGTGATATAACACCTTTTGACGGTATTACTCCTGAAGAAAAAAAGGAAATTGAACATAAAGCAATGGTAGAAGCATTAGGCAATTTAAAAGATAAAGGTTTATTATTAAATATACTTTTTAGTTTTGACGAACAAGATACATTTGATTCAAAATTTGCACATTATTGTGATAAATTAGAAGCAGATATTCAAGCTAAAGTATACCAAGATATGGGTTATCAACATTCATTAGATGATCAAGAAGGCAATGTTGTATTTAATAGCAGTAGAGTCCAGCAAATGGTACGAGATGGAGCCACAACAGCATTTGATATATGGTATGAATGGGATAAAGGAATATATGCTGATGAACCAGTATTTACTAAAACTCTACAATATGTTAGAAATAATAAATTAAAATAGAGGTAGAGAGATGATTACTGGAGAAGAAATATTGAATTCTATAAAATATGTAGTTGATAATTCTAATTATGTGAGTATAAATGAAAATAATATAGATAAAGTAATTAGTTTATTAAGTCAAAGCAAGAAAGAACCATGGTTAAATAGAGATTATTTAGATTTAGAAAAATTATCACAGGAGCAAGTATTATTATATTTAATATTATGTGAATCTTTAAACTTTTGTTATTGGGATTCAGATATTAAATGGAAAATAGAATATAAAGGTAAATGGTACTCAGGGTCTTTTGGGTTATTTTATGCCATATCTAAAGCAATAAATAATGGTTATGATTTGCTAAACATTGGATACTTGGAAAATGTAACAATAGAAGAACTTGATGAAATATTTAAAGGTACAACTTCAATTCCACTATTGAAAGAAAGATTTAAAATTATCAAGCAATTAGTTTCTGAATTTAAACAAATATCAAATCTTCCAAAATCAATGAGTGCTAATAATGATATTGAACTTTTAAACACTATTATTAGCCATTTTAGTAATTTTAGAGATATAAGTTTATATAAAGATAGAGAAATTTACTTTTTTAAAAGGGCAATTTTATTAGTTGGAGATTTAATTTTAAATATTAGTTCTATAAACCAATCTGTCAAAAATGATGATAATATGACAGGATGTGCTGATTATAAAATCCCACAAGTTTTAAGACATCTAGGTATTTTAGAATATTCAGATGACTTAGCTACTTTAGTTGATGAAAAGCAAGAAATTAAACATGACAGCGAGATGGAAATTGAAATACGTGCAAATATGCTATATGCAATAGAAATTATTAAAGAAAAATTACATCAAAACGGAATAGATATGAATTCGGTTCAAATAGATAATGCTTTATGGCTGCTGAGTAAAAATAAAAAATTTAAAGATAAACCGCATCATTTAACTAGAACAATTTATTATTAAATTAAATAACTAATAATTTATAAAATGCAGAAATTTATTAGTTGTGTAACTTCATTTAGATTTTTAGCAAATAACCTACTTTAAGACAAGTAGGTAACACACTACCAAGATGGACAAGCCATCTAGGAGTAGTGTGCAAAGGGAGAGCCCTTTTGAAACCCCATTTAAGCAACATACCACAAACTAATCGTAAGTGGTATTGTTGCCTTTTTATTTAAATCAAGTTTAAATAAAAAGAAGAATGCTATCGCCAATTTCATTGCTAAAGCAACAAAACTTGCCACGCATTCTTATATGAAAAATAGCCTAATACCCAATCTAACGAAAAGGTAAAAGGCTATTTTTTTGTATTATTTATTATCTTTTAATAATTTAATAGTATCTTTTTTAGCATTCCATATTGATAGATAATTAAATAATACAAATTCTATTGTCATAATAAAGTATCCTATTATGACATAGTTGTTTTTCATTACTTCGTTATTAAATTGATTAAAAAATACAATTATTAAAAGTAAACTACCATAAAAAACAACTAATAATGTTGTACTATCATCAAAACCTCTCCTAATAGTTTTTGATTTGTTTTTATCAACATCTAATCCTAATTTGCTCCACGCATTAAGATCTAATAATACACCACACATAAGAAACATACTAGCAACCCAAAACATATTCTTAAAATATTCAGTTGCAATAGTTTGTGTTAATACAAAACTTACTATAACAAATATACATAATAGTATAACTAAAATATTTAATATTTTTCTATTTCGCATTTCTATTTCTCTCCTTTACTTTTAAACTTTGAATTAAGTTTATTATTTCTTGTTGTGTATTAATTTGGTAATTTGTATCTTCAATAGTGTGTAGTAATAAATCTTTTTCGCTTTCTAATATGTTTTTATCTTTTAGTTTTTCTTCACAAGATAAAACTAATTTTTCTAAATTTTGTTTATTACCTAAAACATTAATTTCTGCCTCATTTAATTCATTTCCTTTTAAGTTAGAATAATAGTCTTTAATAAAAGGATTTAATGGACTAACTTCAATACCTAATCCCATTTTATACATTAAATCATTATAATTAACATCAATATATTTACTTATCTTTCTTAATATTTTAGGACTAGGATCTCTTTCTCCTGCTTCTATTTTAGATAAACCAGAACTATTAATTCCAGCAAGTTTTGCAAGTTGTCTTTGAGATAGATTTTTTTCTTCTCTAGCTTCGGCAATTACTTCACCAATAGTTTTATCACTAGACATTTTTTTCACCTCACACATTAATCATACACCAAATGAGTACAAAAGTCAACAAAAATACAAAATATGAATAAAAAAGTATTGACAGGTTAGTATTTACTATGTTAAGATTAATTTGTCGGTGAGTACAAAAGTACACAATAAAACGATTATTGAATACAGGAAAGGAGAAAATCAAATGTATGCCGAAGAACAAACAACTAGAATTAATTAATCCAAAGATATGGAAAGACAAGAATATAAAGTTTGAAACTAAACTTATATATAAAATACTTTGTGCAGAACAATCACAAAGAAGTAAGTTCACAAGTGTAAGTATAGGTAGAGTTCAAAATCACTTAAGTATAACGAATGTTGGATTCAAAAAGAACTTACAAATATTAGAAGATAATAAATATATAAAGTTCATTGAATATAGCAGAGGATTATACACATACGAGTTTTGTTAGAAAAGATTAAATCGCTAACAAATAAAGGTTCAGTAAATGTTCGTAGATTTATATTAGAACCTAGTCTATAAGACTAAAACACTTCAATCCTAGAGACAGGATTTAAAATAAGGTCTCTGGGTTAGTATTGCCTTTTTGTAGTTTATATCGGTATGACTTGTAAGATATTTTACAAGTTTTTTTGTTTAAAAAAATAAGGAAAGGAGGACGATAATATGACAGATATAAGTAATTTAAAATATGTACAAGTACCAATGATAGTTCTATTAGATGAAGATGTTTCTTCTACTGCTAAACTATTAATGGGATTAATCACTACTTTAACTATGCAAGAGGGTTTTTGTTATGCGAATAATAGGTATTTAAGTAATCATATGAAAGTATCAAAGAGAACTATTACAAGTTGCATAACTTCATTAAAAAGAAAAAAATATATTAAAGTAGAAAATGAACCTAATATACGAAGAATATATTTAGCAAATATCTTCTATAGTTAGTAGCAGTATCTTGCTATATATAATAGCAAGAATCTTCTAACAGAATAAATAATATTAATAAATAATTATAATAAATAATATAAATTTAAAATTATTTTAATAATTTAAATAACTAAATAAATTAAAATGAAAGGAGCAAAAAATGGAAATTGATTTAAATGAGATAATAATATCTGGAACTATAAATAATGTGACAGATAATAATAAAGATTATATCAAGTTTGGTTTAACTACCTTAAAATATGATAAAAGAAAAGTATATTCAAGTTTAAATATTAACCGAAATCTTTATACAATCTATAAAGATTTTTTTGTTAAAGGAACTAAAGTATTTATAAGAGGTTATCTTAATTCTTATATTACTAACAATAACATACAAAGTTTTATTACTGTAATAGATATTGCTAATAATCAAAATGAACTAATAAATGGTAAAAGTGGACCTCATATACGAATTGATCCAGATGGTGTAGAAGTTTGGAATGGTAAAAGAGAAGAATCTATTCCACCAACCGAAGAAGAATTAAAAGAAATGAAAGAACTACTAAAAGAGTTTGAATAAAAAAGAAGAAAGGATTGAATGTAATATGTTAGAAAAAACAGAAAATTAAGACAAAGGAGGTATTTAATGAAGATAGACAAACTTATACAAAATAATATTAATTTAGGTGCATATACATTTATAGAGGTGCCCTATGGAAAAAGAATATAAAGTAAATAATATTTTTAATGAAAATGGAATAACACTTAATGAATTAATAAGTAATTTTTTAGCATCTTTTCTAGATAAAGAATTTAATAATCACGAAAATAATGGTATAATAAATACCGATATAATCTCGAACTTATAGATTGGAGTAGAAATGGTAACAGACACAACCTATAAGGTAGGAATATATTTAAGATTATCTAGAGAAGATGAAAGGTTAGGTGAG
>CAMMLF010000124.1 GCA_946497585.1 uncultured Clostridium sp. | reverse complement strand
ACTCACCTAAAATTAAGTTTTTACATTTAGGGTCATATTCATTTTTCAATACATATGGCTCTAATTCAGTTATTGGTACTGGAATCATATTACTAATTCTTAAAGTTCCATACAAACGATCTCCACTATGCATCCTTATTATAGTCTTGGCATCTTTTCTTATAATTTTCTTATTTATATCAACATAGTCTGACTTTTTAGGTGACGACATAGGAATATAATAATTATACTCATTTACAGTTAGCACTACTCCTAAATACTTTCTTCCATTGATTCTATCTTCTTCTTTATTGTCATAAACTCTTCGGTCATATTTTCTTAAATATTCTATGTACTTGTCATTTATACTATATAAATTTAATTTCATTTAATCCTCCTACCAACTTATAATTAAGAAGAGAAGATTATCTTTTTAGATACCTTCTCTTGATTTTAACATTCTCATTTTAAGGCTGTGAAACACCCGATTTATAATTTTCTCATTTTAAGGCTGCGAAACACCCGATTTATAATTTTCTCATTTTTAAGGCTGTGAAACACCTCGATTAACTATATTTATTATATAATTTTATGTTACTCTTGTCAAGTGCTAATATAATAAATATAATTTTATTTTATGCATTTAATAGTGTATTTATTCACATAAAATCTTATATAAAGCATTTAAAAATGTATTGAATTATTTACAAGATATCATATTTTAATTTTTCTATATTCTCTAATTCAATTTCTTCAACTTCGCCTGTCTCCATATTTTTCAAAGATGCTTTTCCTGTTTCTATTTCATTATCTCCAATTGTTATAACAAATTTAGCTTGTTTTTTGTCTGCATATTTTAGCTGAGCTTTCAAACTTCTTCCTATTATGTCTTTTTCAGCATAAATGCCAGCCTCTCTTAATTTTTCGACATATTTTGTTGCAAATAAATTTGCTTTATCGCCTATATATGCTACAAATATTTGCATATTTTTTTCTAAATTTAAATCTTTGTTATTCGCTTCAAATACGTTTATTAATCTTTCCATACCTGTTGCAAATCCTATCGCAGGAGTTTTTGGTCCATCTAACTCTTCTGCTAGACCATCATATCTTCCTCCACCAAGTACTGTTAATCCATCTATTTTTGATACAAACTCAAAAACAGTTTTGGTATAATAGTCTAATCCTCTTACTATATTACTATCTACTTTGTACTCAATTCCTAGTTCATTCAACATATTTTTAAGATTTTCAAAATGTGTTTTGCATTCTTCGCATAAATAATCTAATATTCTTGGAGCGTTTTGATTTAACTTTTTGCAAGTTTCTTCTTTACAATCCAATATTCTCATAGGATTTTTTTCAAATCTTGTTTTGCAAGTATCACAATATTTATCTAAATTTGGTCTAATAAAATCTTTTAGTGCTTCTTTATATTCATTTCTACACTTTGGACATCCTATGCTATTAATATTTAATTCAATGTCTTTAATGTTTAATTCTTCAAAAAATTTGCTACACATTTGAATTATTTCTACATCTGCCATATATGAATCTGAACCAAATAATTCTACACCTATTTGATTGAATTCTCTTTGTCTACCTTTTTGAACATTTTCGTATCTATACATAGACATTTTATACCATAATTTTAGTGGTGATGGTTCGCTAGATAACCCGTCTTCTATGTATGCTCTAACAACTCCTGCTGTTCCCTCTGGTCTTAAAGCTATTTTTCTTCCACCTTTATCTTCAAAATTGTACATTTCTTTTTGTACAACATCAGTTGTTTCTCCAACACCTCTTTGAAATAAATCTAAACTTTCAATTATAGGTGTTCTTATTTCGTTATATCCATATCTTTCGAACAAATCTTTTGCTTTTGCTTCAATATATTGCCAAGTAACTACTTCTTTTGGCAATATATCTCTAGTACCTTTTAATTTTTGTATCACGATTCTATCTCCTTTCTTAATTTCTATTTTTCTCATCACCAATTGTCGTTGCAATTCCATGTCCCGGATAAACAAAAGTATTTTCTGGTAATGCAAATAATTTCTTTAATGATTTTTTTAATTCTCTAAGATTTCCTGTTGGAAAATCTGTTCTACCATATCCCATATACATTAATGTATCGCCGGTAAAAACAATTTCTTCTTCCTTACAGTATAAGCTTGTTCCATCATTTGTATGTCCGTGGAGTTAATATCACTTCAAGTTCTATTTTTCCAATATGCAAAATATCTTTATCATCAACTCTTGAGTCTACTGAGGTGTATATCTGTCTTGGTAAGTTGTTTTCTTTATTCTGTTCATTGTCCTTATGGCTTAAACTATCTAAGTTACTTATCATATTAGTCTCCAAATTAATCATATTAAATAAATTAATCTCCGGATTATTAATGTTTTCTGCTCCTTTTCTACTAATTAATATTTCTCCGCCATAAGTTTCTTTAAGTTCCTCTGCTTTTTCAATATGGTCCATATGTGAATGAGTCAAATATATATATTTTAGTTTTGCATTTAAAATTTTAAGCATTTCTATTATTTTTTCTATGCTTCCACCCGGGTCTATGCATATTGCTTCTTTTGTTTCTTCATCTTGCATGATATAACAATTGGTGTAATCATCTATTAAACTCGATTTTACTTCAATTTGCTTTAGTATCATGATTTTCCTTTCTTTAGTTCCTACTTATCATTTATCTTTTTTCTATTCTTATACTTTATTTAAAACCTTTTTGCTTTTCTCATTTTATATTTTGCTTTGTTACGTTTAAATTTAATATTTTCATTATTTTTAACATTTTTTGAATTACTTCTTACGTTTTACATCATACACACTGTCAATTTTTCCTAATTCTCTTTGAGCTTTTGTTAAATCTTCTTTATTTTTTACTTCTAAAGTAAGTTCTACTGTTGCAATCTTCTCCTTACTTGCTTTAGCAGAAACTGCAATTAGCCTTGTATCTGTATTTCCTATTACTTTTATAACATCTGCTAAAAGTCCTTCTCTGTCATTTGCAAATACTGTTATGTCAACATTATATGCTGATTCTTTCTTTTCATCCCAGTAAACGTCTATAATTCTACCTTCATCTTCGAGCAAATCTTTTACATTTTTACAATCTTTACGGTGGACTGTTACACCTCTACCTCTTGTAATATATCCAATTATTTCGTCTCCTGGTACTGGATTACAGCATTTAGAAAGTCTTACTAAGCAATTATCTATTCCTTTCACTATAATACCAGTTTTTGAAGATTTAGCCCTTGGTGTAGATTGTAATTCAACAATTTTTTCTTCAACATTTTCCTCATCATGGAATTTTCTATATTCTTCTAAAGTTCTTGTAATTATTTTATTTGCAGTGATTGAACCAAATCCAACTGCCGCATACATATCATCTAAAGTTTTAAAAGCATATCTTTGAAGGGCTGGTGTGTAATACTTTTGTACAAATAAATCCTCTTCTGCCATTCCAATTCTTTTAATTTCTTTTTCTATTAAATCTTTACCTTTTGCTATGTTTTGCTGTTTTTCGTGTTTTTTAAACCATTGTTGGATTTTAGTTTTTGCAGATGTACTTTGTACAAATTTAAGCCAATCTCTACTTGGTCCTTTGCTGTTATCATTTGTAATAATTTCAACAATATCTCCACTCTTTAATTTAGTTACTATTGGCATCATCTTGCTGTTAATTTTACAGCCAACCATCTTGTTTCCAATTTCTGCATGAATCATATATGCAAAATCTATTGGAGTACTGCCATTTGGTAATGTTTTTATTTCACCTTTTGGAGTAAACACATATACTTCATCCTCAAACAATTCTGTTTTTAGTGTTTTCATAAATTCTTGAGGGTCTTGCATATCTTTTTGCCATTCCAAACTTTCTCTTATCCAAGCAAGCTTATCATCTGTAACAACAACATTTGCTTTTTTCCCTTTAAAGAAACTTGACTCCTTATATGCCCAATGTGCTGCAATACCAAATTCAGCAATTCTATGCATATTGTATGTTCTTATTTGTACTTCAAAAGGTGTTCCATTTGGTCCAATTAATGTTGTGTGAAGTGATTGATACATATTAGGTTTTGGAACCGCAATATAATCTTTAAATCTTCCTGGCATAGGTGTATAAAGCTCATGCACAACACCTAAAGCCGCATAACAATCTTTTACTGAATTTACTAATATTCTTAATGCAAATAAATCATAAATTTGGTCTAAAGTTTTGTTATCTCTTTGCATTTTTCTATAAATAGAATATAAATGCTTTGCTCTGCCAGTAATTTCACCTTCAATTCTTTCTTTTTTCAAATTAACTTTTATTTCTTCTTTTATCTCATCAATAAATTTAAGTCTTTCTTCTCTCTTTTTATCTATACCTTCTACTAACTCTCTAAATTCTTCTGGATATAAATATTTAAAAGCTAAATCTTCAAGTTCCCATTTTAAAGAATAAACACCAAGTCTATTTGCAAGTGGAGCATATAAATCCATGGTTTCTTTTGCATTTGCTATTTGTCTATCTCTTGTTAAAAATTTAAGAGTTCTCATATTATGTAATCTGTCTGCTAATTTTATAAGTATTACTCTTATGTCTTTACCCATTGCAAGGAACATTTTTCTGTAATTTTCAACCTGTTGTTCTTCTGCACTAACATAATTAATTTTTCCAAGTTTAGTAACACCATTTACCATTTCAGCAATTTCTGGGCTAAACTCTTTTGAAATATCTTCAATTGTAACATCAGTATCCTCTGCTAAGTCATGCATTAAAGCAGCACAAATTGTAGCATCATCCAAGCCTAAGCCAGATAGTATATATGCCACTTGAATAGGATGAATTATATAAGGTTCACCTGATTTACGCTTTTGGTCTCCATGATGAGCCACAGCATAATTGTATGCTTTCATTATTAACTTTGAATCTGATTTCCTATTATGTTTTTTGGTTTCATTTATTACATCTTTTATTGTAACCTCTTTTACTTCTGACATATATACCCCCT
>CAMMLF010000123.1 GCA_946497585.1 uncultured Clostridium sp. | reverse complement strand
TTATATTACTTGCCATCGATTTTCATTAATTTAAAGTGACATTTTTGTAAGATTTCAAAGTAGTTTTACATCTAATGTAACAAATTTGATTAGATTGCTCAAATCTGCTAAAATCTAAAACTCTTTATAAATTTAAGACGGCAATACCCCGAGTGGAACACCACCCGGGGTTTGCCTTTAGATTTTGAATAGAAGGATTCTCTCCGACTTCTCGATTTTTGTTAAATCTTCTTTGATAACTCGACGAAAAATATCCAGAGTTCGCCACGCACCATCCGCTAACTTAACATACTTTCTGTATACAGATGTCTTTGTTGCGTAGTTGAAGAATACCAATACTGCAAAGTTTGCGCTTTCTTTTTCTTTGACACGTTGCAAATAGCTATATTCTGCAGCAATGTCATCTGCGAGCATCTTAACCAAAGTTTTGTTTCTGGTCACCTTAATGCCCATCCACGCCAGTTCCTCTTTACTATACCACTCTTGTTGATTATCTGCTTGATCAAACAAGAATGGTGTTGTTTTTCCTTCTTTCAAAGCCTTGATTAACCGTCTGTCTTCCTTCCGGTCAGCCCAGAAGGCCTTGAATTTGTCTAATACCATAAGATATTTCAACTCCTTCTACAAGTTTTACAGGTTTATTATACCATATTTTTGAAATTATGTAAAGTTCTCGCTTTTTTATAATAAATTTCTTTCCTCGTTTTGTTTAAAGGCACATATAGTAACGAAAGAATTTCTTTCAAACTACTCTTTTTTACATTTTGCCTACTAAAATTTTGCAATAAAATTTATAATTTTACATTTTGTTTACTAAAATTTTGCACTAATATTTATAATTCTCACATTTCTGTCATACTATTAACTGGAAAAGTAATTTTTACAACTGTGCCTTCTCCTTCTTTAGAATAAAGCTTTATTCCCAAGTCTAATTTATCACATAATTTTTTGCATAAATAAAGGCCAATTCCTGTTGACTTTTTGCCTATCAATCTTCCATTTTCGCCAGTAAAGCCTTTTTCAAATACTCTCGAAATGTCTTTTTCTTTAATTCCAATTCCATTATCTTTAACCAAAAGTGTAACACTGTCCTTCTTCTCTTCTGAATATATTTCAATTTTCTTATCTTCTTTTTTTGAGTATTTAATACTATTTTGAATTATTTGATTTAAAATAAAAATGCACCATTTGCTATCTGTGTATACTGTTTTGTCTAAATCATGCAAATTTAATTCAATATTATTGTATACTATTGACTCTTTATTTCTCATAACTGCTGAATTAACAATTTCTTTAAGACTACTCTTGCTTACCATATAATCTTTTTCGACAGTATTGCTTCTTGCATAGAAAAGCACTTGCTCTATATAATTTTCCATCTTATTTATTTCTTCATCTATGCTTTTTGTTACATCAGATTTATTATTTTCAATAATTAACTTACTTGTGGCTATTGGTATTTTAATTTCATGTATCCACATTTCAATATAATCTTTGTAGTCTTCCACTGCAAACTTATATTTATTTACATTTTCAATCATTGCCTTGTTAGTCTGTTTAAGTGTCTCTTTTAAAATTTTTCCTTCCTGAAAATTTGCATTTGGTATTATTTCAGAAATTAAATATTTTTCTTCCAACTGATTTAGATTTGATTCTAGTGTATCATAATAAGATTTTTTGTTTATGAATTCGGCTATATTGAAAATTAAATAAATTGCTGTTGGAACAGCTACAATGTATACAGCTATAAATCCCTCTACATTATATGGTATTAAAAATACCAAAATTGTAAACAGTGCTAATACTAGCACTGTAAAAGATAGAAGTTTTCCTTTTATAAAACCTTTTAAGCTCATTTTAATAGTTCTCCTTTAATTGCTCTATTTATCTAATACATAGTCTTTTTTGATGTTTGACCTTTTTCATCATTTTCTATTTTTTCATACTATTTTAAAAGATATCCCTGTCC
The DNA here is from genome assembly GCA_946497585.1 of uncultured Clostridium sp. Lineage (GTDB taxonomy): Bacteria > Bacillota > Clostridia > TANB77 > CAG-508 > CAG-793. The sequence continues at coordinate 3,064 of CAMMLF010000123.1, read as the reverse complement.
TCTTCTTGTTTCAATCAAATCTTGCAACTCAACTTCTTCAAGTTTTGTTCTTAGTCTTTTCATATTTACTGTGAGAGTATTATCATCTATAAAACTTTCGCTCTCCCATAAATAATTTATTATTTCTTCTCTTGAAACAATTTGACCTCTTTTCGATACTAAAAAGTATAGTATTTTTAATTCATTCTTAGTGAGTTCAATCTGCGTATTTCCTTTTTCCAGCATACTTTTTGACACATTTAATATGAAATCTTGGCAATCAATCTTATTTTGATTTGTATCAGTTAGTTTGCTTCTTCTAAGAAGTCCAGCTATTTTAGCAAGCAATATTTGTAAATTAAAAGGTTTTGTAACATACTGGTCTGCACCATAATTTAAACTTATTAGCTCATCCAACTCATTGTCTTTACTTGTTATCATAATTATAGGCACATTAGACACTTTTCTTATTTCTTTTAAAATATACTCTCCATCTATATTTGGTAAATTTATATCCAATAATATTAAATCAGAATTTATTTCAATTGCATCTTTTACTGGATTTTCAAAATTTTCTAAACTTGTTGCTTCATATCCATTTTTATTTAAAAATATTTCTAATTCTTTTCTTAATTTTTCATCATCTTCAATTATTAGAATTTTTGACATATTCCACCCCCAATGACTTTAGTAAAAGCTTTTTCTTAATTGTAATTTATTCTATGCACATTTTTCATTTTAGGTCAAGTATTATTCTACGCTTTTACGCTAAACTTTTTAGTTACAATTTAATTATTCCTTGTTACTTAGCCTTAAAATAAAAAATAAAATATTCTCTTTACAATATTATTACAAAAATAACATTTCAAAATTTTTGTTTTTTACTCTTGATAAGTTTTTAAGATTGTATTATCATACTTAGGCAAGAATAATTTTAGAGGGGTAATAAAAAATGGGTGACATAAACGTATATTCTGGACCAATGAAATGTGGCAAAACTCAACAAATTCTTAATGAGTACAAAAGGCAATTAATCGCAGGAAAAAAAGTAAAAATGTTCAAACCTTCTATTGATACAAGAACAGCAAATAATGTTGTTGCTTCTAGAAATGGTATAGATATCCCTGCAATTTGCATAAACAGAATCTCAGATTTAGAAAAATATGAAGCTGATGTTTATTGTATTGACGAATTTCAGTTTTTAAAAGGTAATGTAAAAGTTATTGAACAAATGGCTGATTGTGGCAAGAAATTTTTCATTGCTGGTTTAAATCTTACAGCCGAAAAAAAGCCTTTTGGAAAAATGGCTGATCTATTATGTATATCTGATAATGTGCATATGTTAACTGCTATTTGTGATAATTGTAAAAATGAAAACGCAGTTCTAACCTATTATAAGGGTGGCAAAGATACAGATATTGTTATTGGAGACAGACAGTATATGGCTCTTTGTAGACATTGCTATGATATTTTAACAAGGCAAGATGAATTAAATAAAAGCCAGGCTCAGGCATAAGCCTGAGCCTTATTTTTAAAATGGAAACCATGGGAATAGTATTATTACTGCTCCTAATATTACAGCAAATGTCATTTGTGCATCTTCTGGATTGTCTAAGCTAAAATCAAGTTCACCTGCTGGTGGCAATTCTGTTCCATCTATAACAGATAATTTGACATTATCTATTTGTTCGTAGTTAAAACTTGAGTTAAATGTAGCTTGTTCTCCCGCATTTAAGTCATTTAGTTTGACATATTTTGTTCCTAGTAATACTCCTCGTTTTGAATAGCTATCTATTCTTAAATATTTATTTGTTACTGGTACATCTGTATTATTGCTAACTGTTCCATTTACATACCCATTAAGATATGTAGCTTTTGCTTCTGTAACTTCAACGTCAAGAATTGATTCTTCTACTGAGTAGTCTTTTGTAAGGTATGTACTTTTTAAAACATAAAATGAGCCTATATCAACTATTATGTATACTATAATAATAGCTAAAAAGTACTTAAAAAATGTTTTCATTCTACTCATAACTATACCCTTTCATTTCTTAAATTGATAATAAGATACTTTATCACAATTGAAGAATATTTTTCATTATAAACTAAAAATTAAAATTTTAAACAAATTACATTTTTCTAAATACTCCTGAAACTTTGCCCAATATTTTGCAATCAGGAACAATTATTGGATCCATTGTACTATTTTCTGGTTGCAAGCGAATATGACCTTTTTCTTTATAAAAAGTTTTAACTGTTGCTTCATCTTCTATAAGAGCAACTACTATTTGACCATTTTCTGCTGAATTTGTTCTTTTAACTAATATGTAATCTCCATCAAGAATACCAGCTTCAATCATGCTTTCGCCTCTAACTGTAAGCATAAAACTTTCACTGTTACCTATAAAATCTATAGGAATTGGGAATGTATCTGTTATGTTTTCTACTGCTAATATAGGTTGACCAGCTGTTATTTTACCTACCAAAGGTACATTAACCATTTCTTTATTAGAATAATATTCTTTTGTAGCACTAACTCCTAATGCATCTGAAACAACATTTTCACCTTTAAAGTTTTTAAGTAATCTTATAGTTCTACCCTTTTGGTTTTCTTTCTTTACATAACCTCTTTCTTCTAGATTTTTTAAATATCCTTGAACAGTAGCTGTTGAATTTAGCCCTACAGCTTTGCATATTTCCCTAACTGATGGAGCAAATCCTTTAGTAATAATCTCTTTTTGAATAAATTTAAGAATGTCTCTTTCTCTTTTATTTAAGCCATTAGAATCTCTTCTTGATTTGTTCATATTAATACCTTCCCTTCTGTCAGTAGGGACGTTCCTTTTTGACAGCACTATAAACTATCTAAGGCCCTATTGACAATCTCTTTATTAAAACTATAAATATAATATCATAAAGAAACTTGTTTGTCAAACAAAAGTTTCAAAAAAATTTGTTTTTATTTGATTTTTCGTTAAGAGTATTTTTCGATGGGGACGGTCCTTTTCGTAAAAAATATTAATATAAAATTAAAATCACAATATACATTCTCTCTCATTTCGCCACGCGGGTCGCTATTCGCTCC
>CAMMLF010000122.1 GCA_946497585.1 uncultured Clostridium sp. | reverse complement strand
TTGTATTAAAAAAAGCGATGCCCCTTATTATAGGGGCACCGCTTCGAAGGTTTAAAGCGTCGGGTACATCACAAGACGTACTCCGTGTAACTCCGGATGAATACGCGGACTCTCAGGTTCCACATCACGAATGCACGTCAAGAAAGGCGCATAGCGGTGATGATTGTACAAGGCCGCTTTCTCCTCGTACATAATCCTGAGTCTCTCAACAGCTTCTTCACGGTTGTTGAAGGAGCAGATATGCTCTTTCTTTTTCACGTATCGGACAGACGTAATCTGCCCCTTACTGTTTGTAACAACCCTGCCACGTTGGTCATGGCAAAGACCGTCATAGACAAAGCTACTTTCTGTCTTTCCATAATATAACACGGGAGATGTAAAACTGCTGTTGATTCGTTCCATTCGTGTCATTTTTCTTACCTCCAGTTTGAAGTTGAGTAAAACTACGGACAATTTAATTATATCACTATCTTAACATAAAGTCAAATAATTTATAGAACTTTAGAAAATTTATTAGGACTTCGGAAAATTTTGATACCAATAGGGGGACTAATAAAAACGATTTGTCAGACGAAAAAAGATGTAAAATATTGCATTTATTTATCAAAAATGATATAAAAAATAAAAAGGCCTTACTAATTTTGATAAGAAATTTAAAATATGAAAACAAGTTAAAACTAAGGCCTTGAAGGAGGATAAAAATGAAGAAAAGAACGAAGATTATAATTGTAGTTAGTATTTTATTAATTATTGCAATAATAGGAATTTTTAATTTAGTGGTATATTTGGACAGGAAAATAGGAGTAAACATAGTTACGGTTGTAGATATTTATGATAATAGAATTGTACATGCAGCAGTTGCAACAGAAAGAAACATAGGTTATCCTTTAGACGATGTAATAATAAAAGACTTAAATTTAAATGAAATAGATAGGGCAAATGTTCAAGCAGGTGATTACATTTATTTGTATGTTAAGGAGGATAATACAGGATTTTACTGTAGTAGCACAAATTATTATTGTAGGGTAGAAAGAATAAATGAGAATAGCATTGATGTACAAATACCTGACTTTAACTTTTACTCATTTAATGCTGAAGAAGCCAATATAAAAGATATTAATGGGGAAAAGATATCTGTTTCTGACTTAAAATATGGAGATAATATAAAAGTTGTGAACATTTGGCCAGACATTATACCAGCGGTAGCAGCATTATATCAAGGTTATTCTTCTGATACATTATATGATGTAAAAAGTATAAGGATGATAGAACCTAATCAAGAAACCATAGAAAAGTTAGAAAATAGGAATATGATGGCAATAAAAAATGCAGTTATAGTAGGAGTTAATGAAAATAGTTTATTTGTTGTAGATAGTGAAAATAAGGATCTTTTATATGAAGTTTCTTTTGCAAATGAAGGAAACATCGGATATGAACAAGGTCAAGAAGTAACTATATATTTTAACGGAAAAGTTGGAAGCTCAGACATAAACGGCGTTTCTGCAATAGAATATGTGGGAAAAATAGAGATTAATGATGGGAATAAGCAGTTGATTTCAAATGATATACTAAAAAGATTTTTCACATCATATGTAAATGTTAACGTAAATATAGACAATCTAACAAATACGGGACTTAGCTTAACTGTAACAGATAATAATAATATTAAATATGAATTTGAAAATGAATTTTTACTTTTTAAAAATATTGCTGAAAAGCCAGAACAGAGAAAAATAGAATATGAGGATGGTTCAGTTTCAATTTTGCCATATGATGGAGATAAGTGGCAAGAGTTATCTAGAATTTCAAATGATGTAGAAAATATAGGTACTGCAGAAATAGTAGATGAAAATACTACAAGATGGACAATTGATTGGAGCAATATTTATGGTACTTTAGAATGTGGAGAATATAGATTTGTTATGGGAGATGCAGGTGATGAGCCAAATAACTTTTTAACAAATGGATATGACAAAGAAATTATTTCAGTTAAATTTACAATAGATGATAATGGAGAAGTTGTAGATTATGAAGTTGGCAAGGGGCATTAAAAGATTAATTTGATTTGTGTACAAATAAAGGCACATTATAAATTATTTAATAGTAAGAAATTTTGTAGGGGATAAAAAATGAAGAAAAGAACGAAAGTATTAATAGGTATTTTAATAGTTATAGCAATAATAGCAATAGTTTGCTTAGCATTATTTCTAAAAATAATGCTCATAGTAAGTAATTCTACAGTTGTAGGCGTTGAAGATAATCGTATTGTTACAACAGCGGTTGAGAAAGTATGTGAGCAAGAATACAAGTTGGATGATGTAATCTTGAAGAATCTGAATTTAGAAGAAATAGATAAATCTAATGTAAAAGTAGGAGATTATATTTATTTGTTTATTGAGAATGATTATACTTATTATTATTGTGAGAATACAAATTATTACAGTAAAGTTTTAGAAATAAATGATGATAATATAAAGGTAGCAATACCAGATTGGCAATTTTACTCATTTAATGCAGAAGATGCAAATATCAAAGATGATAATGGAAATAAAATAGATATTTCTGATTTAAAACTTGGCGATGATATACAAATTATAAGTATACTTCCGGATTCTATTCCTGATATTGCTGAGATTTTTGAGGGATATCCATCTAAATCAATTTACAATGTTAAAAATGTTAAAATAAAAGAAACTAATGAATCGCTTAAAGAGAATTTTGAAAACAGAGATATGATTGCTATTAAGAAAGCAATTATAGCTGGAGTAAATAAAAATAGTTTATGCGTAATAGATAGTGAAAATAATGAGCTATTATATGAGGTATATTTTTCAGATGAAGGAAACATTGGGTTCGAGCCAGGTCAGGAAATATTAATATATTTTAACGGTAAAAGTCTAATTGGAGGAATGAATGGAATTAATTATTTAGGTAGTGTTGGAAAAATAGAAATTACAGGCAATGAATATAATGAGTTTGTAACATCTGATGTGTTAAAAAAGTTTTATACTAATTTTGATAATGTAGATGTATCTATTGATAATTTAACGACTGAAGAAATAACTACAACTGTAACGGATGACAATTATATAAAATATAATTTTACTAATAACTTTTCTCTTCAGAAAAACATTGCTATAAAACCAAGCAAGCCAGCAATCCAAACAGAACCAACTGATAATATGGTTTTGGGGGCATATACTGGTGATGAGTGGCAGGAGCTTACAAAAATTTCAGATAGCGATTTAAAAAATGTAGTGAATATTGAACAACTTGATGAAAATACTACAAGAATATCATGCAATTGGAAAGATGTTTATGAAAGCTTAGGAAGCGGAGAGTACAGATTTTTCATGGAAGGTACTGATGAAAAAGAAAAAATATCTATTAGGTTTACAGTAAATGATAATGGAAAAATTTCAGATGTTAATATTAGAAACGAAGTAGAATTTTATAGTAACTAATAGAGAGATAATGTTGGGTGGAAATTATCAGTATATGAAATTTGAATTACATTTCTTATAGTAATTTATGGAGGAGAATGTTTATGGAAAATAAATATGAATTTTTTATAGCGGGTAGAGCTAGAAATAAAGAAAATATATTAAAAATATGTGATTTATTTGATAAATATAAGATATCTTATTATTGCTTTTTAAAAAATGAAGAAAATTGGGGATATGGAAATAAAAACCAAACTCCTGAAGAAAGGCAAAAAGAATTTGAATCTTTAGACTTAAAAAGTGATATTGTTTTAAACTTGTTTCATAATGATTTAGATGGAGAAAAAAAATCAGAAAATTTGTTACTTGTTTTGCCAGCTGGAAAAGCGGCACACATTGAGTCAGGAATTGCTTATGGATTAGGAAAAAAATGTTATGCAATTGGTGAATATGAAGCAACGGATACTCTGTATAATATTTTTGATGAGATTTTTAGTAATGTAACAGAACTAGAGCAATTTTTAGAAAAATATTCAGAACGATAAATTACAATTTTTCGAATTACTTTATATGAAAATATAGAGTAATTCTTATTTTTATGGTAATATAAAAGTACAATAATTTTAGGAGGTAAAAATATGTATAAAACAGTTGTTATAGGTTATCTACCAAAAGCAGATGATATGGCACAGAAAGTTGAAGAAAAAGCAAATGAAATGATACAAGAGGGGTACGAATTAATTACTATGTCAATTACAGAAACAGCAAAAGCAATTTTAGTATTTAAAAAAGCTAACTAAGCAATAGAAATAATTATATAATAAGGAAGGCTAAAATTATGGTAGATAAAATAGAAATAAAAGGTGCAAAAGTTCATAATTTAAAAAATATAGATGTAGATATTCCACTCAATAGAATTGTAGCTATATCAGGAGTATCTGGAAGCGGTAAATCATCTTTGGCATTGGGAGTGCTTTATGCAGAAGGTTCAAGAAGGTATTTAGAAGCACTATCTACATACACTAGAAGAAGAATTTCACAAGGAGAAAAAGCGAAAGTTGACAGTATTCTTCATGTACCAAGTGCACTAGCATTACATCAAAGACCAAATGTTCCTAGTATAAGGTCAACGTTTGGAACTGCAACAGAGCTTTTAAATTCTGTAAGGTTAATATTTTCAAGATGTGGAAATTATATTTGTCCTAACGGACATATTCTACCAGCAAGTGCGAATGTTGCTAGGGAGGAAAAGCTAGAGTGCCCAGTATGTCATGAAAGATTTAGTGGATTAGGTGCGGAGGAATATGCATTTAATTCATCTGGAGCTTGTCCTAAGTGTGGTGGAATTGGTACTATAGAAACTGTAAATATGGATTCTTTAATTCCAAATAAAGATTTGACAATTGATGAAGGGGCAGTTGCACCATGGAATAGTTTAATGTGGTCTTTAATGACAGATGTATGCCGTGCAATGGGAGTGAGAACTGATGTACCATTTAAAGATTTAACCAAGGAAGAGCAAGACATTGTATATGACGGACCAATGGAGAAAAAGCACATTTTTTATAGACCTAAAAATGGAGACACAGCTATAGCTACA
>CAMMLF010000121.1 GCA_946497585.1 uncultured Clostridium sp. | reverse complement strand
TTTTCTTGTGAATTATTATATTCTGTAATAGCATTAGATATAGCTTCTTTTGCATCAAAGTCTTTTGGATAAATGCTAATTGTAGTTGGTGAATTTAAGTCAATTACACCTAACCTCTCTAAATTGCCCTCATATGATGCTTCATTATTTTCTGCATAAGCATTCATTAAGTTTCTTAAATCTTCTGCTGTCATATTAGCTAATTGCATTTTTTGTTCAGTTGATAGGCTATCTAAACTAAACTCTTCCTCTTCTCCATCTTTTGGAAAATTTAGTCCTGTAAATACGTTTACATCTGGATTATCAATTTGTTCTTTAACAATTTCAGCATCTTTTACTTTGTTAATTACATATTCTGTTAAAGCTTTTGTATATCCAATTCCACCTTGAGTATTACTGCTTACACTATTTTCTTTTTGCTTTACAATTCCTACAAGCTTAATTTCTTCTGCATTGTCTACTTTTTCTTTTACATAATCTTTGTTATCACTTTTATCTACCCAAGCTCCATTTTCTTTTGCATAGTAATCTGAATTTAATAAAATTTTAAATGTTAAATTTAAGAAATCATCATAGCTGTAACTTTTTTGTTCTTCTGTTTCCTCTATTTCTTCTCCATTTTCAATTTTATTCATTTTTTCTTCTATTTCGGCTTGGTCAATAATTCCTAAAGAATACAATGTATAATCACTTATTTCATTATCTTTATCTACTATTACGACCACTTCATTATAATTTTCAGGCCATTTTCCGTCTAATAAATCATATTGGTTGTTTAACATTTCTTGATTATCAAATAATTCTGAAAATACATTTACACTGCTCATCATAGCTGAATTTGAGCCAAGCATATCTGTTCCCGCTTCAACCATGGTTTCCATTCCCATTTTTTCTGCAACTGTACTTGGATTTACCTGAACTGCTCCATTTGATGTATCTGATTTATATAAATTTAAATTCAAATCATAAGAATATTGTATTGCATTTGCATATTGACTTATATTATCAGTATTTTCTATATATTCTTTAAACTTAGTCAAGTTATTGCTTTTAACATCATTTGCAAAAGTATCTAGCATTGAGTTTGTAATATATTTCGCATATATTTTATTACCTTCTCTGCCTTCCTCTTCTTTCCCATTATCCATAAGACTAGTCATCATACCACCTAAGTCAATTGTAGACTCTTCAATAGTTACCGGATATGATGAAAGTGTATCTTCTTCTATGTTATTAATGTAATTTTGTACGCCTGATGAAAGTGACAAGATTAGTGCAATTCCAATAATTCCAATACTTCCAGCAAATGCAGTTAATATTGTTCTTCCCTTTTTAGTCATTAAATTATTTAAACTAAGTGATAAAGCTGTTAAAAAACTCATTGATGGCTTCTTTTTCTTGCCTTCATCTATATTTTCGTTTTCTTCATTATATGGATTACTATCGTCAGTAATCTCACCATCTAAAATTCTTATGGTTCTAGTTGCATATTTTTCCGCCAAATCAGGATTATGTGTAACCATTATTACCAAATGTTCCTTAGAAATCTCCTTAAGAATTTCCATTACCTGTACACTTGTCTTTGTATCCAATGCGCCAGTGGGTTCATCTGCAAGAATAATATCTGGATTATTTACAATTGCTCTTGCTATTGCAACTCTTTGCATTTGTCCACCAGATAATTCATTTGGTCTTTGATGAAGTTTATCTCCTAACCCCACCTTTTCTAATGCTTCAATTGCTCTCTTTTTTCTTTCTTTTTTAGAAACTCCAGAAATTGTAAGTGCAAGTTCTACATTTGATAGTATGCTTTGGTGTGGTATTAAGTTATAACTTTGAAAAACAAATCCAATACTATGATTTCTATAACTGTCCCAATCTCTGTCTTTAAACTCTTTTGTAGATTTTCCGTTTATGATTAAATCGCCACTTGTATAGTGGTCCAATCCTCCTATAATATTAAGAAGTGTTGTTTTTCCACAACCACTTTGTCCTAGTATTGCAACAAATTCATTTTCTCTAAATTTAATACTTATTCCTTTTAGAGCATGAACTGTTTCCGTGGAGGTTTTGTAATCTTTCTTTATGTTTTTTAATTCTAACATGGTAAGCCCCTTTCGTTATAGTCACTAATAAATTAGCCCCTGTTCTTCTAAAACGTGGTTAGCCTCTTTTACTTTCGAACTCTTTTTACTATACAATATTATAGACCAAAAATATAGAAAAATATGTAAATTTTGTGTAAATTTTATTCCACACCTCTAAAATCAAACTCAGGCACATATTCCTCCTCATGTTTACCTAAATCCTGCATATAACCATTTTCTAAGTCTAATGTATACAAATAACTTTCTACTTCCCTATACTCTTTTATAGTTATTTTTCTATTTATCTTTTCCATGTTTTTGGCTTTATAAGTTGGAAAATATTGAGCCATAATACTTACATATATATCTTCTGGCATATTTTCTTTTATCCACTTTAAAATTCTTTTAGTATTTTGCGCATAATTAGGTAAAATTAAATGTCTAATAATTACACCTTTTTGTATAATTCCATTTTCATCAAATACTGGGCTCCCAACTTGATTATACATTTCTTTTATTGCTTTTGTTGCTATTTCAAAATAATGTGGTGCTGATGAATATTTTACTGCAATATCATCTGAATAATACTTTAAATCTGGCAAATATACATCAATATATCCATTTAGAGCCTTTATTGTTTCAACACTTTCATACCCATTTGAATTATATATTATAGGAATGTGTAATCCTTTTGCTTTGGCAATCTTTATAGCCTCTATTATTTGATACGCATACATTGTTGGGGTTACTAGATTAATGTTATTAACCTTTCTTTCTTGTTGTTCTAAAAAGATTTCAGCAAGTCTTTCTACTGTAATTATCTTGCCTTTTCCTTCCGCACTTATCTCGTGGTTTTGACAAAATACACATCTTAAATTACAGTTACTAAAAAATACTGTGCCAGATGATTTCGTATCTTGACTAGCTCCGCTTATGCAAGGCTCTTCAAAGTCATGTGAAGACACTAAAGCTACTTTTACTTCGGTACCTAAATTACAAAATCCTTTTTCACCTTTTAATCTATTTACTTTACATTTCCTTGGACAAATTTCACATTTTTCTAATTCTTTTATTGTTTCAATCTTCATTTTCTCCTCTTTTATTTCTATTAAAGCAAAATAATACAAATATTATAGCACATTTTGCATAATTGTGGTATAATAACTTTACTTGATTAAATTAATTATGAAATTTCTATAGTTTAATAGGCAAAGCCAATATATATTCTTCCGCATTTGCTTCGCGGTTCGTTTACGCTCAGCGCTTGCACGCTCCGTCTGCGCTCCTAAGATAAAGACATAACTATATCACTACTTTCTTTCGCTCCACTGCGCTAAAAGCTACAGAACATATATTGGTCTTTATTATACTATAAATTTATTATTTTATTATAGGAGGCAAAAATGGTATCACAACCAAAGTTAGAAAACGGAATTTTTGAAGATACTTATACAACAAGTTTTTCTCAAACTGGAATACATGATGTTTTAACAAATAAATCACTATTATCTATTTTAGAAAATATTGCTGGAAGGCACAGTGCTTACGTTCATTTTACCTTTTCAGATATTTCAAAATATAATTTAACATGGGTTCTTTTAAACTGGAAACTTAAAGTTTTAAAAAGAATAAAAGGAGAAGAAAATATTCGAATTCAAACTTGGGGTAGAATTGCTACTCGAATATTTGTTTTGAGAGATTTTAAAATATATGATGAACAAGGCAATTTATGTGTAATTGCTACTTCTAAGTGGTGCCTAGTTGATACAACAAAAGGAAAAATTGCTAAAATTCCTGATAATATAGGCGAAGTCTATGGAGGGTTTAATGATAACTCTGTTTTTGGTATAGAGGATATTCCAAAATTAGCTGAGCCAACCTCTAGTCCAATTGCATCTGATACTTATAAAATACGTAGATTTGATTTAGATTTAAATAAACATGTTCATAACTTGAATTATTTAAACATTGCTTATGAACTTTTACCTGAAGATGTTTATGATGGTGAAGAATTAAATAATGTGGAAATACTTTATAAAAAGGAATTAAAATATGGAGATGTAGTTAAATCTTATTTATATAAAGATAATGATGTGTATACTGTTGTTTTAAAAAGCCAAGATGATAGTGTGTTGCATTCAATTATTAAGTTGTATTAATTTTACCATCATAATAGAGGGCAACGCTTATGCCCTCTAATTTTTTATCTTACTATAACTTATCTTATTTTTGGTCGTTTAATTGAATTTTTATTCTTTCTCTCCTAAAAATTTTTCAAGCAACTGTTTTCTACATTTTTCTTCAAAACTATCATCAAGTTTTTCAAGCTCTATTTTTTCATTGTATTTTCTCTCTAAGCAATAAGAAATAATATAGTCACTAACCTTTGGATTTTTTGCAAGTAATGGTCCATGAAGATACGTGGCAATCACATTTTCTTTGAAAAATCCCTCTTCTGTATCTCCAAATTTATTGCCATTGCCATATAAAACTTTGCCAAATGGTGAGTCAATATCAAAAGTTTGTCCACCGTGATTTTCGAACCCGATTACTTCGGTTTCAACCTTGCTTTCTTCTAAATTATCATTCTTCTCTTCTTCATTATCATTTTGTGAACTTTCTTGGTTACTTTTTTCAAATTTATTTAAATTCACTTTTAAAACAATATTACCAATGCATCTTTTCTTTCTATCAGGCTCTGCAACTGTATAATAATTAAAAACTTCTAACCCAGGAATAATATTTCCTTCAACACCTTTATAATATTTTCCAAATAATTGATAGGCTCCACAAATTAGTAAGAAAAACACTCCTTTTTCTACTGCTTCTTTAATATTATCCTTATATTTTATTAAATCTTTTGAAAGTATAGATTGCTCATTATCTGCTCCTCCACCCGCAAAAACTATATCATATGAAGTAAAATCAGGAGCTTCATCACCAATACAATACTTATCTACTATTAAATTAAATCCTCTTTTTTCTAATCTATATTTAA
>CAMMLF010000120.1 GCA_946497585.1 uncultured Clostridium sp. | reverse complement strand
AAGCATTTTGAATGCTTACAAAATTTTTGATTATTAAAAAGTGTTTAAAATCCGACACTAATTTAAAATTTTTTTACAAAAAAGACCGTCCCCATTGTAAAATCTTGCATACTGTGGTATATTATTATTATATTAATGAATATATTGCATAAAATACTATTATGTACAATATTAATTTATTTTAAAGGAGGATATTATGATAGGTTGGATAATATTAGCCATCGTTGTCGTTATTGCAATTGTACTAATTGTTATATACAACCAATTAGTAACATTAAGACAACGTGTTCAAAATGCTTGGAGTCAAATTGATGTTCAATTACAAAGAAGATTTGACTTAATACCTAATCTAGTAGAAACTGTAAAAGGATATATGACTCATGAACAAGAAACACTTACAAAAGTAACAGACTTACGTTCTTCATGGGCAGATGCTAAAACAGTTGAACAAAAAGCTGAGTTAGAAGGACAGCTTACAGAAACTTTAAAAACTATTATGGCTGTAGCTGAAAATTACCCTAACTTAAAAGCAGACCAATCTTTTAATAATTTACAAGCAGAATTATCAGATACAGAAAATAAAATATCTTACTCTCGTCAATTTTACAATGATACAGTTACAATGTACAACACAAAATTAGAGACTTTCCCATCTAACTTAGTAGCTGGTATGTTTGGATTTAAAGCTTCTACATTATTTAATGTAGATAATGATGAGGCTAAAAAAGCTGTAAAAGTTGAATTTTAATATTTGATTTTACTTTGGGGACGGACCTAAATCGAAAATTTTTAAAATTTAAAAAGCCAAAGCAATATGTCTATTTTTCATTCTCAAGCTGGAGCAAACAGCGACCCGCGCCGAGAATGTGAAAATAGATATATTGTTTGGCATAAGCAATTTTTTCAATTTAGGACCATCCCATTTAACATTTGCCAATTTTTTCAATTTAGGACCGTCCCCAAACTGAAAATCTATACTTTAATTAATTATCTATATTAAAGCACCTCATTGTATTTTCATACGTAGCTTTTGCTACTTCTTCGATAGCCATACCTTTTACACTGGCTATTTTTTGTGCAATATACTTCAAATTTCTTGAGTCATTTCTTGTACCTCTAACAGGCTCTGGTGCTAAGTATGGGCTATCAGTTTCTATTAAAATTTTATCCATTGAGCACATTTCTATTATTTCATTTGCATTCTTTGAGTTTTTAAAAGTTACAGGTCCAGCCATAGATATGTAAAATCCAAGCTTTAGTGCTTCTTTTACAAGTTCTCTATTTAATGGGCAACAATGAAATACTCCTTTTTTGTTTACTGGATGTTCTTTTAACATTGTCAAAGTATCCATTACTGCATCTCTAGTATGAATTACTATAGGTAAATCATATTTGTTAGCTATGTCTATTTGCTTTGAGAATGCCTCATATTGAATTTTTTTGTCTGTATCATAATGATAATCAAATCCAATCTCTCCAACTGCCACAATTCGTTTTGAAGTCAAATTTGTACTAATCAATTTATCTATTTCTTCTATATTTTGTTTCCACGTTTCTTTGCTTACTTGTAAACCATTTTTCTCATTTAATTTCCACATTTTTTCATCTTTTTGTGGAAAGCTTTTTTCTTTGTTTTCAGAAATACTTTCAGCCTTTTCTAAGTTCACATTATTGCTTATAGCATTTCTTTCAATTAAATCATTTGGAGATATGCCAACAGTTGAATATATATAATCATATTTGCTAGAAAGTTCTAAGCTTTTTATGCTTCCTTCTAAGCTGTATCCTGCGCTAATAATTCTTGTTACACCTGATTTATAAACATCTTCTATTAATTTATCTCTTTCATCATCAAATCTAGCGTCATCATAGTGTGCATGTGAATCAAAAAATTCCATCAAAATCCTTTCTTGTAACTATTTGTTACTATTCATTTTATAGTTTCAATATGTATTCTAGAGCTTTTAGCGAACGAAAGCAGGAGATGTATTTATTACTTGTAATACGTATTAACTGCGAAGTGAAGCGTGCGAGCGCTGAGCGCAAGCGAACCGCGAAGTAAATGCGGAAGAATATATATTGAAACTTATACTTTTATGGTATTAATATAGCAGTTGCAATAGCTAAATCTTTAATATGTGATAAACTCATATCTATATTTATGTTTTTTAAATCGTCTTTTAAAAAAACTACACATGGTCTACCTTGCTCGTTATTTAAGACTTCCACATCGGTCCAAGCTATACTAAATTTATCTTCTAGCAAAGGAGAAATTGCTTTAAAAATCGCCTCTTTTGCAGCAAATCTTGCAGCATAATGTTCATATTTAGTAGCCTTTTTGCTTTCACAATAAGCTATTTCTCTAGCTGTAAAAACACGGTTTAAAAACTTATCACCGAGATTTTCAATGCTTTCCTGTATCCTAGCAACCTCAATAATATCAGTACCTATCTTTACGTCCATAAAAATTCCTCTACTTTTTAATCTAATATTTAATAATTTTGAGCTTTTAGCGACCTGAGGGAACGTGAGCATTTAGTACGCCAAATAATTGCCCAAATTTATTGTTCCGATTATAATTAGCACAACAAGTAAAATAATTATAATTCTAAACATTGTATTATGACTATCTAACTTAATATTTCTATAAAGCAAGTCGAATCTATTTTCCACCGAAATATAAAGTTTATCTAACCCCAATTTCTGTTCCCAATCGTTTGCAATTTTATTTCCAGCTATATTTTCTGTAATCTTTTTTGAATATATTTCCTGTACAAATTTTACAAACTCATTCCTATTTTTATCAAAAGAGTCTTTGTCCTCCATTGCTTTATCTAGCTTACTTAACATTACATATTTATATAAGCATATTAAATAGATATATAAATTTTCTTCACTAGTAAGTTCTACTTTATAGACTTTCTCGCTATCAATATTTATTTTTGAAATATCTGATAGCCCTTCATATTTCTTTATTTTTTCAACTTCTTTTGTATCATTGCCAACAACAAATATTATTCCTGTACTAAAAGCTACAATTTGCATTTCTTCCTTTTCAAATATTGTGCAAGAATAATTATTGCATACAGCTGATTGCATTTCTTTATCCATTGTTTTGAACTTTTTATCATCTCCTAAATTGAAAGTCCAAAACATATAATCTCTTATTGAAGGGAGAAAATATTTGTAAAATTGCGAGTCTTTCTTTTTGTTAAAAACTTTTATTTCATACCCTTTTTTCAATACAAACTCATAAAATTTGTACATTTCTTTTTCATTTGCTATCATCGGTACTATTTTGTAAATTCGTTTTTCTTCCATCTTTTGTTCTCCTTATTTATTTATATTTTTTATAAAAATAGCAATATACATTTTGAAACATTTAGCGACCTGAGGCAACGTGAGCATTTAAACTATAACTAAGTAAAATTGCCGAAGTGAGCATGCGAGCGCCTAAGCAAAGCGAATCGGGAAGTAAATTTAGAAAAATGTATATTGCCACTTTCTTAAAATTTATTCATTAACATCAGTATAATAATTCGCATTCAAATCTGGCGCCAAATGCCATTTTCCTATGAAGCTAATTACAGTATTTTGTGCTAATTCGTATGAAGGAGTAACTACTACATTTCCATTTTGGTCTAAAGCTCCCCATACGCCATTTTGTTTTACAGCTACATATCCATAATCGTTTTGCTCTGTTGCATCATCATAAATGTAATCAACAACTACTACACCTTCTTTATTTACATATCCATATTTTTCATTTTGTCTTGATAAGAATAGAGTATTTGTTGTGAATATGTCCTGTGCTGTTCTTTCTTCTAATCTAAAGTTATAATATTTGTTTTCGCCATCTACTCTAACTTTTACATATCCTTTGCTTGTGTTTATTTCAGATACTATACCTGTAACTTTCACATTAAAAGATGTGTCTAAAAGGTCAGTATTGCCATCAGCTTTGTCTGCCTCTATAAAACTTTCATCTGACATATATGTAATATAACTATATGTAAAATCAAGCTTTGTCTCATTTGAAGTGTTTATAATACCATAGTTATCGCCATTTTTAGCTATGTAATTTCCATCGAATGCATAAGATAATTCATCATAAGTTGGTTCTATTAATACAGTTCCGTCCGATGTCATAACTCCATATTTATTGTCTCTTATAAATACTACATTTCCACTGTCTATACTAGTAATGTCATCAAATCCGCTATTTACTAGCACCTCACCATTTGCATTAATTAATTCTAAATTACCATTTTCTCTAACTACATATAAATTATTTCCGCAAACATTTTTTATTTCAGAATATTTGCATTCTAACACTTGTTGTTTATTATAATTTATTAAACCATAATTTCCATTTTGGTCTCTTACAACATATCCATCTTCGTATCTATCTGTTAAGCTTGTAATTTCTGAGTATAAATTATCTATAATAACATTTCCACTATTATCTACTAAACCATATAAGCCGTCTTTAACTGTAACAAAGCTATTTCTAACTCCAGATAGAGGAGTAATTGAATCATAAGTAGGAGTAAGAATTTCTGTTCCGCTGAAATTTATTAATCCATATTTTTCACCATTGTATACTTTTAAAGCTGTAGTATCATAAGTTGTCATATTAGTTGAATCTATATTTTGCAAAGCTTCTACTCTTTGGTAAGAAGTAAATAAAGTTTCTCCACTGTCATTTATTGCCCTAGAATTATATGTGCCCGCTTCTAAATCCACATCTGATTGAACTATAAATACTGCCTTTGTAGGATCAGGAATTATAATCATATCATCATAAGTTGGCTGAATAATTGTTTCTCCTCTTGAATTTATTACACCCCATTTATCTCCTGAAAATACTGTAATGTATGAATTAGCCACTACTTTTGTTTCAGTACTACTGTCATCTGTTGCAAATCTAATTATAAGAACTATACACATTACAATAACTGCTAGTATGATTAATACTGCTAGTACTTTTTTTACATTTAGTTTTGGTTCTCCATCATACCTTCTACCTCTATTAGACATATTTACCTCCGATTTTAATATTCATATATAATATATCAGTTTTATGCGAATTTTTCAATATATTTAGCTTAATTTTCATATTTA
>CAMMLF010000119.1 GCA_946497585.1 uncultured Clostridium sp. | reverse complement strand
GGTGAATACAAAGAAGAAAATAAATTAGCTTGCTTAATGACAGGAGAATATTATTTAGGATTAAATACAAAACAAGTTGACTTCTATATTATAAAAGGTGTATGTGAAGAATTACTTGACTATTTAGGATATGGTGGAAGATATAGTTTTGTAGCGGATAAAGAGAAGCTTCCAGAAGAAATGCATCCAGGAAAATCAGCTATAATTTCAGTAAATGGAGAAAATGTAGGCTTAATTGGTAGAGTTACACCAGAACTTTGCAAAGAAGAAGTATATGTAATGGAAATTAGCTTAGATAAATTACTTAATAAAAAAGTTGGAAAAATGAAATACAAAGAACTTTCAAAATTCCCAGTCGTAAAGAAAGATATAGCTGTTCTTGTAAATAAAGAAGTTCCAGCTCAAGAATTATTAAAAACAATAAAAAATAATGGTGGAAAATTATTGCAAGAATCAAAAGTATTTGACTTATATGATGGAAAAGGAATACCAGAAGGAAAGAAAAGTATAGCATTTTCAGTAACTTTAGGCGATGCAAACAAAACATTGACAGACGAAGAAGTAAACAAAGTTATGGAAAAAGTAATTGCAGGACTACAAAGCAAGCATGGTGCAGAGTTAAGAAAATAGTGTGTCAATAGGGACGTTCTTGTTTGACACACTCTGTCAATGGGGACGTTCTTGTTTGACACACTCTATGTCAATTGGGACGGTTCTGTCAATTGGGACGGTTCTATTTGGCACACTCTATAAAATAGGATAGAGATAAAATTATATCTTTATCCTATTTTTTATTGTATAGGAAAAATCAAGTTTTTCCTATACAATAAAAGCTTTGCACACAATTTTACATTTGTAAAATTGGCGCACGAACAAAGACGCGGGCGATGTAAATTTAAAAGTAGAACAAAGTTAAAGGAGCCCGCTTTTGTTCTATGCCAAAAAGATCAAAAACATATATTGTCGCTTTTATTAAAATAAAACTAGCTGTGAATTAAAACAAAAATATTGCAAAAAAGCTAAACTTAATATAAAATATTATTGAAAAATTACTAAAAAAGTTTTTGGTGTAAGACAAAAAAATTATAACGTGCTTTAAGAAAAATCTCATTTTAAACAAAAGGGGATGAATTAAAATGAAAAAAAGAATGATAAAATTACTCAGTATATTACTAATAATACTAATTTCTTACATAACATTTGGCTTTAACGCAAGTAATGCAGAAACAGTCAAAACAATGAAAATTGTAATTGACCCGGGTCATGGTGGACACGAAACAGGAGCAATTAACTATAATGACGGGATAATGGAAAAAGATATTACCCTAAAAACTTCGAGATATTTAAAAGAATATTTAGAAGATTACTATGGAGTAGAAGTCATTATGACGCATAATGGCTTAGACAATAATACAGAAATGTCAATAGTAGATAGAGGCATGGTAGCAAGAAATAACAATGCAGATTTACTCTTATGCTTACATTTTAATGCTGCGGCATCAGGAAATTCTTGGAATGGAGCAGAAGTATATGTTACTGCAAATAAGTCATGCTATAAATACAATCAAGAATCAACCGAAATAGGTAATTTAATATTAAGAAATTTATCAAATTTAGGGATATATAATAGAGGAGTAAAAACTAGACTGTGCCAAGATACAGGACCAAAATGGGAATATTCAGATGGCTCAAAAGCTGACTATTATGGAATTATAAGATATGCAATGAAAGGAAATGCAGAAGATAGGGGACCAGATATAACAAATGGTTCAGGAATAACATCAATTTTAATAGAACATTGCTTTATATCTGGTAGTGATGTTCAGTTTATAAATACAGATGCTAAGTTACAAAAATTAGCTCAGGCAGATGGACAAGCCATTGTAGAACATTATGGATTAAAATTAAAAAAAGATGTTGTTGCAGAATTAATATTAAATAAAACAAATGTAAATATGATAGTTGGAGAAAAAACAAAAATAGACTATACAATTAATCCAAGTACGGCTGTAAACAAAAAAGTGAATTGGGTAACTAGTGATAGCAAAATCGCAACAGTAGATGAAAATGGTAACATAACAGCAGTAGGAGCAGGAACAGCAACAATTACAGCAACTGCAGATGGCAATGATAAAGTATCTAGCAAAGTTCAAGTAAAAGTAACAAATCCAAATATAACAATTCAAAATGGTGATGAAGCTAGTTTATTAGAAGGTTCAAAACTACAATTATTTACAGATACTGGAGTACTAGACAGTAAAGTAACTTTTAAATCATCTGATGAAAATATTTTGAAAGTAGATAGCAATGGTTTAGTAACTGGACTAAAAGAAGGAACAGCCAAAATAACAGCAACTTATGAGCAATATAAGAAAACAGCAAGTATAGAAATTACCGTAAATAAACTAAATGAAGATGAAACAGTAGAGATAAAAGATTACAAAGAAACAAATGGAGTAATATCTAATTTTGCAAGGGAGATTAGCCCTACAGAATTTGAAAAACATGTAAAGGTTACAGAAGGATTAGAAGTTAGAGTAAATGCTGAAAATTTCGTAGGAAGCGGAACGAAAGTTGAAGTTTACAGAGGCAATGATTGCGTTCAAACTTATATTTGTAAACTTTATGGAGATGTAAATGGAGATGGTAAGATTTCGGCGGTAGATTATATGTACATTATGAATAAAATAATGGATGTCAAAGAGATAACAGGCGATATAGAAAAAGATGTAGCAGATATCAATTCGGACAATAAAATATCAGCAGTTGATTATATGTATATAATGAATGATATTATGGATGTCAAAGAATTAGATATTAGATAAAAATAACATAAATTAATTAGAAATTGATGAAAAATATTAAAGAAAGAAAATGTTTATAATAATAAAAAAATTATAAACATAAATAAGAGGAAAAGAAAAATGAGAAAAAAGTTATCAATAATAATACTAATAATTACAATCTTTATGATTTTACCTAGTGTAGTAAAAAGTGCTAATGGATTGACATTGACTCCTTCTAATGCTAATCCAACTGTTGGTGATACTATAACATTAACTATCGGAAGTGGCGTTGGAGGTAGAGTGAGAGTAGAATCTTCAGATCAAAATATTTTATCTGTAAATACTAAATCTATATCTATTGCGTATGATTCAACAACAATAACAGCAAAAGCAAATAGCGTTGGTAAAGTAACTATAACGGTATATGCAGAAGATTTAGCAACTAAAGATGTACCACCAGTGGATTTAACAGGGACAACAAAATCAATTACAATAAATGTCAAAGCTAAAGAAACAAGCAGTGGTTCAGGTGAAACATCAGGTGGTTCAAATAATACAGGAAATAGCAATTCAAATTCGGGTAACTCTGGGAAAACAAATTCAAGTAGTTCGGGTTCAAAAAACAATGCTAGTAACAAGCCAAATACAAATAAAGATGCTGTTAAAGATGTAGAGGAAACGGAACAAGAAGAAGAAGCTACACCACAATTCGGAATGAATTCACTTATGCTAAATGCTATAGATGAAAATGGAGAAAAGCAAGAAATGGCTTTCACACCAACTTTTAATATAGATACATATGAGTATACAGCTGAAATAGAAAGCAATATAGTAGATGTAGAGGTTTTGACAGAAGCGGGAGAATATAACGATTATGTAAAAGTTGAAAAGCCAGAAAGCTTTAATGCAGGTGAAAATATTATAAAAATTACTATGCAAAAAGATGATATGAGCTTAACCTACACAATTAAAGTAAATAAAAAAGAGAGTGAAGAAACAGTAGAAACTGTGAGCGACGCAGTTGTAGAATCAGAAAATAAAAAGCAAACTTTAATAACGTTTACAATACCACAATTTATTGCTGTAATACTTACAATATGTTTAATTGAAGGACTATTACTAAAATTACCTTGGAAGAAAATGATAATGGTTTGCAAGAGAAGAAAAGGCTTTGGAGAAGATTATGATGATGAATTAGATAATGATGAAACTGAAAATGGTAACGAAAATGATGGCAAAAATAATGACTAAGATAATAAAAAATAAGAAAAAATCATCAAGCAATTTTTAAAAAAATGTAAAAGAAAGGGTGAAGATAATGTACAAAATAGTATGCCAAAGTGAATTTAAAACAAAAGAATATGCAAAAAATTTAGCAGAAGTATTAAAAAAAGGTGATGTACTTGTTCTTTCAGGCGAATTAGGAGCAGGAAAAACAAAATTTGTAGAAGGAATTTTAGCTCATTTTGGTATGCAAGATGAAATATCTAGCCCTACTTTTACAATAGTAAATGAATATAAAAATGATGAAATAAGTATTTACCATTTTGATTTATATAGGCTTGGAGATATATATGAATTTGAAAATATAGGCGGAGAAGAATATTTTTCAAAAGGAATATGTATATTCGAGTGGGGAGAATTAATCGAAGATATTTTGCCAAATGATTATATAAAAATATCTTTCGAAAAAAACGATAATAATCCAGAAGAGCGAATACTTAATATAGAAACTTTTGGAGAAAAGTACAATAATATTGATTTTAATAGCTTTGCAAATTTTTAATATTTAACAATTAATGCTTCAGACATAAGCTAAATATATTGGAGTATTAAAACAATACGCGCATTCAAACTAACCCAAAACAACTTTACACTTAACATAAAATATGATATAATAATATTGTTCACATTATGTGGAAGGAGTGAAATAAAGTGGACAAGAAGTATTGGTTGGTTTGCATTACGCTTCCAAAACAAAATAACGAAGGAATGCCGGAATATAAGTTTTATCGGGTGAGTACAGATGATTACTTATCTGTTACAGTACCGCTAAATACAATAGCATATGGCTTTGTCAAGTCAGATGAAAGTGAAGAAGAATTGTTAAAAAACATGGTGACTTTACAATTCTCGAATAATGAAATTTATTCGGAAATTGGAGCGATTACAATTTTGGATAAAATTTTTGTTCCGGGTAAGTTAATTAAGTTGGATAATGGAAAAAAAGTGATTTTCAATAAGGAAGTTGGATGTATAGTCGATTGCAACGACCACGTAATACCGGTTGATTAACACTCCACCCCTCAAGGAGACATCTCCTTGGGGGCATTTTTATTGTATAGGAAAAATCAAGTTTTTCCTATACAATAAAAGCATTGCACAC
>CAMMLF010000118.1 GCA_946497585.1 uncultured Clostridium sp. | reverse complement strand
TTTATAGATTAGGCGATTTTTATGAAATGTTTTTTGATGATGCAATAAATGTATCAAGAGAGCTTGAACTTACACTTACAGGAAAAGACTGCGGTTTAGAAGAAAGAGCACCAATGTGCGGTATACCATATCACGCAGCAGAAGGATATATTGCAAAGCTTATAGAAAGAGGCTACAAAGTAGCTATTTGTGAACAACTTGAAGACCCTAAATTTGCAAAAGGTATTGTAAAAAGGGATGTTATTAAAGTAGTAACACCTGGTACAGTTGTTGAAAGTACATTGCTAGAAGATAAAAAGAACAATTACATAATGTCAATATATAAAGAGGGAATATACTTTGGCCTAGCAGTTTGTGACATTTCAACTGGTGATTTTTATGCAACTGAAATAAGAGACGAAAATAATTTTACAAAACTAATAGATGAAATTTCAAGATATAATCCATCAGAATTAGTAATAAATAAAATGATGAGCGAAAGTGCAGAAGAACTTTCATACATAAAGCAAAGATTTAACTGTTTTGTTTCAGTAGTAGATGAGTTTGATGATGATTATCAAAAAATAGATAAAGATTTTGATTTAAGAGATGACAAAGGAGATAGCATATCGACTATTAAAACTAAGTTATTCGCTGTTTCAGCTATAAATGGACTTATGTATTATATAGAAGACACTCAAAAATCAAAATTAGAAACTTTAAATCAAATAACAATTTACAATACAACAAAATATATGTCTCTTGACTTAAATGCTAGAAGAAACCTAGAACTTACAGAAAAAATGAGGGATAAAGCTAAAAAAGGAACTTTGCTTTGGGTACTAGATAAAACAGATACATCAATGGGAGGAAGACTTCTTAGAAGATGGATAAGCGACCCTCTTATAGATGTAAAAGATATAAATAAAAGATTAGAAGCAGTAAAAGAGCTTAAAGATAGCCCAATGCTTAGAGATGATTTGTGTACAGCTTTAAAAAATGTTTATGATATAGAAAGACTAGCTGGCAAAATTTCTTATGGAACTGCAAATGCTAGAGATTTAGTAACTTTAAAAAATTCAGTTCATCAATTGCCAGAAATAAAGAATTTGCTAGCAAGTACACAAGCACCTATGCTCCAAGAAATGTATCAAGGCTTAGATGTACTAGAAGATATTTATACCTTGGTAGATACAGCGATTTTAGATGATCCACCAATGAGCGTTAAAGAAGGTGGTCTAATTAAAAAAGGTTATGATGAAACAATAGATGAACTTTTAGATGCTACTACAAATGGTAGGAAGTGGCTTGCTGAACTAGAGGCAAGAGAAAAACAAGAAACAGGAATTAAAAATCTAAAAATAGGATATAACAAAATATTTGGCTACTATATAGAAGTTAGTAAATCATTTGTTAAAATGGCACCTGAAAGATATATAAGAAAACAAACTTTAACTACTGGTGAAAGATACATAACAGAAGAACTTAAAAACTTGGAAAACCAAATAATAGGCTCACAAGAAAGAGTTGTAGCATTAGAATATGACGTATTTGTTAAAGTAAGAAATACAATAGAGCAAAGTGCAAAAAGATTGCAAACATCTGCTAGTATTGTTGCAAAAACTGATGTGTTATGTTCTCTTGCAAAAGTTGCAGAAGAAATGAATTATTGTATGCCTGAGGTAGACAATAGTGATGTCATAGACATAAAAGATGGTAGACACCCAGTTATAGAAAAAATGCTTCCAGCAGGAGCATTTGTACAAAATGACGCATATTTAGATTCGAACGAAAATAGATTAGACATTATTACTGGACCAAATATGGCAGGTAAATCTACATATATGAGACAAGTAGCATTAATTACTTTGATGGCTCAAATTGGAAGTTTTGTACCAGCAAGAGAGGCTCACATAGGAATTGTAGACAAAATCTTTACAAGAGTTGGAGCTTCAGATGATTTAAGTATGGGAGAAAGTACTTTTATGGTTGAAATGATGGAAGTAGCAAGCATATTAAAAAATGCAACTAATAAAAGCCTAGTCATACTTGATGAAATAGGTAGAGGTACATCAACATATGATGGGTTATCTATTGCTTGGGCTGTTGCTGAATATATTGCAAATAAAGAAGTTTGCGGTGCAAAAACACTATTTGCAACTCATTATCACGAATTAGTAGGATTAGAAAATAAACTAGAAGGTGTAAAAAACTTCCATGTAGCAGTAAAAGAAAAAGGCGAAGATGTAATCTTTTTAAGAAAAATATTGCCGGGTGGAACTGATGAAAGTTATGGTGTACACGTTGCAAAATTGGCAGGTGTGCCAAAATCAGTTACAAAAAGGGCAAATGAAATATTAAAGACATTAGAAAGAAAAAGCATTATGAAAGACGCACCTAAAACTAAAGAAGAAAAAGCAAAGAGCGAAGGACAAATGGATATGTTTAATTACAAGCTAGCAGAAATAGCTCACGAACTTGACCAAGTTAAATTAGAAGAAGTAACACCACTAGATGCATTGAATATTCTTTCAAAAATGAAAGAAAAAATGCAATAAATTATTACAATTCACATCTACTTTTGTTTTTATAAAAGTTTCAATATATGTTCTGGAGCTTTTAGCGCAGCGAAGTGTACAAAGAGCTCGGTCAAGTCACGTCTTTATCTTAGAAACGCAGACGGAGCGTGCGAGCGCTGAGCAAAGCGAAATCGCGAAGTAAAAGCGGAAGAATGTATATTGAAACTTAAGTAGATACTTACATTGTGAATTGTAATAATGAATTAATTTAAAAAAAGCACATATAATAATTAAAAAACGAAAGGAAGGAAACATATGAAAATATTTTATCACGACAACGAAGTAGGAGTACCAATGAAAGAGGCCAAAGTTATTGACCTTTTCAAGGACAATATAAAATTTTCAAAAAATAATATTATTGCTTGTAGATGTAATAATGAAATAAAATCTTTAGAATATGTAATACAAGAGGGAGATAAAGTAGACCTAATAGATATTACCGACAAAGATGGAATGAGAATATATGTAAGAGGCGTATTATTTGTTATGGCTAAAGCTTTTGAAAAGCTATATCCAGAAGCAATGTTAAGTGTAAATTATCAACTTTCAAATGCAATGTTTTGTGAAGTTATAAATGAGCCAATTACAGATGTAATGATTAAAAAAGTAAAAGATGAAATGACATCTATAATAGAAAAGAATTTACCTATTAAAAAAGTAATAATGGACAAAAAAGAGGCAGAAGAATTTTATGCTAAAGAAAATACTTTAAGAGGCAAACTTCAAGTAGAAAATAAAGAAAAAAATACAGTTTCTTTATACTTCTGCGAAGATTATTACAATTATTTTTATGGTGTAATGCCAATTTCTACAGGATTTATGAAATTATTTGACATAAAAAAATATAAAGATGGTTTTATAGTAAGATATCCAAATAGAAAAAATGCAAATGAGTTAGTCGAGTTTGTTGAAACAAAAAAATTGCAAGCTACTTTAGAGGAGTACGACGATATTAATAGACTAATGCATATTAGTACAATAAAAGATTTAAATGACAATATAGAACAAGGAAAAGTATCTGAAATAGTACTTACAGCAGAAGCATTACACGAAAAGAAGATTGCTCAAATAGCAGATAAAATAGCTGATAAAAGAAATGTAAAGATGGTTCTAATTGCAGGACCTTCATCATCTGGAAAAACTACATTTGCAAAAAGATTAGGAATACAGTTAAAGCTTCATGGATTAAATCCAGTAACAATAGGAACAGATAATTACTTTGTAGAAAGAGCAGAAACTCCAAAAGATGAAAATGGAGAATATGATTTTGAAACAATAGAGGCTTTAGATTTAAAATTATTTAATGAACATTTAACAAAATTAATAAATGGCGAAGAAATAGAAGTACCAACATTTGATTTTAAAGACGGAACTAAAATATACAATGGCAACAAAATGAAATTGGGAGAAAACGACATTTTAGTAATTGAGGGAATACATTCATTAAATGATAGATTGACAAGCACAATTCCTAAAGAAAACAAATTTAAAATATATCTAAGCGATTTAACTGTTCTAAATATAGATTATTTTAATCGTATATCTACTACAGATACAAGACTTATAAGAAGAATAGTTAGAGATTACAACTTTAGAAGTTATACGGCATTAGACACTTTAAAGAGATGGGATTCAGTAAATAATGGCGAAAACAAAAATATATTCCCATATCAAGAAGAAGCAGATGCAATGTTTAATAGTTCACTAGTTTATGAATTAGCAGTACTTAAAAAATATGCCAAACCATTATTGGATGAAATAGATAGGTCAGTGCCAGAATATTCAGAGGCAAAAAGATTAAGCACGTTGTTAGAGTATTTTGATGATATGGACGAAACAGCTATACCTAATAATTCAATATTAAGAGAATTTATTGGAGAAAGCATTTTTGAATATTAATTGTTGTGTCAATAGGGACAAAAGGGATGCTGTCAATAGGGACGGCCCCTTAGTGACACGTAAGTAGTCAAAAAGGAGCGTCCCTATTGACACAAATATAAATGAGGTAAAATAAATGAAACAATTTACAAAAAGAGATGAAGAATTTGTTTGCGAAAATTGTGGCAAAAAAGTTTCAAAGCTTGGCTATACATCGAGGGACCATTGTCCACACTGCTTGTATTCTAAGCATGTAGACAATATGCCTGGAGATAGAGAAGCGGAGTGCAGGGGACTTTTAAAACCAATTCAAGTAGAACTTGATAGCAAAAAGGGTTATGTGATAAAATATAAATGTGAAAAGTGTGGAGCTATTAGAAAAAACAAATCAGCTGTTGATGATGATAAGGACTTGCTTATTAAGCTTACGGTATGTAGTTAGTAATTATTTTAGTATTTATAATTTCAATATATGTTCTTCTGCATTTCACTACGCGGGTCGCTCGTGACTCTCGCTCCAGCTTGCCCGCGTCACTCTGCAGTTATACTTAGTTAAAATCAAAAATGCTCGCGCTGCAACCGTTTGCTGAAATGCTCCAGAACATATATTGAAACTAATAAAAAATGTGTCAAAAAGGAGCGTCCCTATTGACAGAGTCTTAAGACAGCAAGCCTCGTTTCGCTGAAATGTCGAGAACATATATTGAAACTAATAAAAAATGTGTCAAAAAGGAGCGTCCCTATTGAC
>CAMMLF010000117.1 GCA_946497585.1 uncultured Clostridium sp. | reverse complement strand
AAGTTGATTCTAAAAAGGGAAAGCAAACAACATTTGTTATCAAATATTATTAATATTACAGTATTGTAAGATAAGTGAATATTAAAACATGGTATAATTATTAATGAAATGTGGTACTTATTTGAAATGCACTCGTGCTAGTTGTCAAAGATACTTTAAAGGTATTATTAAAATTCCTATTGATAGATTAATTTTATTATCAGAACTATATGATACTGATTTAGATAAAATGTGTGGTAAATAATTAATAACCAGTCGGATCTTTATATAAGATTCGCTTTTTTATTTGTTAGAAATTTAATTAACTTTTTTAGTAATATTGTTTTTTTCTTGACTTTTTTATTCTATAATATACTTGGGTGATTTAATGGCGAAAATTTTAATTATTGATGATGAAAAATCTATATTAGATATGTTAAAATTGCATTTTGAAACAAAACAGTATACTGTTTTTACTGCAAGCAATGCCAAAGATGCTTTAGAGTTGCTAACAAATGAACCAGACTTAATTTTATTAGATATAAATATGCCAGAAATATCAGGTTTAGATTTTTGTATCAAAGTAAGGCAACATATTTCTTGCCCTATTATATTTCTAACTGCCAAAGTATCAGAAAATGATAAAATTAACGGTTTTATGGTTGGTGGAGATGATTATATAACAAAGCCATTTTCTATTAATGAATTGTTTGCTAGAGTAGAAGCCCATTTAAGAAGAGAAAATAGGTCTCATAATAAAACAAAAAGAAAATTCTCTGATGAATTAATAATTAATTATGATAAATATGAGGTTTATATAAATGATAATTTATTAGATTTTTCCAAAAAAGAATTTGAAATAATTAAATTGTTATCAATGAATTCTGGACAAATTTTTGATAAAGAAAAAATATACGAGTTAGTATGGGGATATGATGCTGATGGCGATAGTAATGTTGTAAAAGAACATATTCGTAAAATCAGACTGAAACTGTCAGAATATTCAGATACAGTATATTTAGAAACTGTCTATGGAGTTGGTTATAAGTGGAAAAGATAAAAAACAAAATACACAATTTGTCATTAAGAAAGACTTTATGGTTATTACTAACTTTTATAATTGCTACTATTACACTTTTAACTTCAGTAACTGTTCTTTTTTTAGCAAACGGTAGACAAGACATATTGGATAGCAGAACTCTTGAAATATCTAATTATAAACTTGAAACAACTTATGATAATAACACCTATATTTTGGAACCATATCAATATACTTTTAGTGAACTCACACCAGATAAAGAATTGAAATACAATATTTATTCTATCCTGATTATATTGTTGCCATGCATATACATAATCGTTGGAGTTTTTATTTCTGTATATATTTATTATAAATTAAAATTAAATAAGCCTATTCAAGAATTGACTAAAGGAATTGATCACCTTTTAAATTATGATTTGGATTTTACAATTAATTATGAATCGGAAGATGAATTAGGAAAATTGTGTAACTCCTTAAATTTAGTAAGGCAAGAACTTTATAGTAATAATCAAAAAATGTGGAATATGCTAAACGAAAGAAAGGCATTAACTTCTTCTATTTCTCACGATTTAAGAACTCCTATTACTGTTATAAAAGGATATTTAGAATATTTAACAATATATTTGAAAGATGGAAAAATACCACCAAAAACAATTTACACAACAATAGATAATATCAACGAGGCTATAAACAGATTAGAAAATTATGTTTCTTGTATTCAAGATATACAAAAAATAGATAATATAGAATTAAATCCAATGACAGAAAAAACTAGAGATTTTCTACAACATTTTAAAAGTGAATTTAATATTATTGCAAAAAATAAAAATAAAAATCTATTTATATTTGATTCTTTGTACAGTGATGAAATGATAATCGACAAACAAGTAGTTTTTCGCATACTAGAAAATATTTTAGATAATGCCTTTAGGTTTGCAACAAGCGACATAAAAGTATATATTTCTGAAAACAATGATTTTTTAGAGTTTAAAATTATAGATGATGGCAAAGGCTTTTCAGAAGAAGATCTTAAAAATGCTACCGAACTATTTTATACATCTAAATCAAATAGTGGTTTATTTGGCATAGGTTTAACAATTAGTAAAATCTTATGTGAAAAACATAATGGATCTATAAAATTTAAAAACTCTAAAGATAAAGGTGCACTAGTTTTAGTAAAAATTAAAAAACTTTGAATATTTGACTAGATTTTGACTTTTATTATTTATAATCTTCTTATCAATTAGATAAGGAGGTTATTTTTTTGGAAATAGTAATTGATAAATTGACCAAGAAATATGGTAAAAAAACGGTTTTAGATAATGTATCTTTAAATATCACTAAAGGAATGTATGGATTGTTAGGAAAAAATGGTGCTGGTAAAACTACATTAATGAGAATTCTAGCAACTTTATTAGAAAAGGATGCTGGCGAAATAACTATATGTGATATAAGTATCGAAAAAACAAAAGAGATAAGAAATATAATTGGGTATTTACCACAAGAGTTTTCATTTTATCCAAATCAAACAGTTTATGATGCATTAGACTATTTAGGTATATTGTCTGGAATTTCTACTAAAGAAAGAAAAGTAAAAATTAAAAAAATATTGGAACAAGTAAATTTGACCAAAGAAAGAAATACAACTTTTAAACATCTTTCTGGTGGCATGAAAAGAAGATTAGGTATTGCACAAGCATTATTAAATGATCCTAAAGTTTTAATTGTCGATGAGCCTACTGTTGGGTTAGATCCTGAAGAAAGAATTCGTTTTCATAATCTTTTGACTGAACTTGCTAATTCAAGGATAGTATTATTATCAACTCATATTGTGAGTGATATAGAAACTACTTGTAATAATCTTGCAATTCTTCACGAGGGCAAAGTTTTATTTAGTGGAAATGCAAAAAAGTTAAAAGAAAAAGCCCAAAACAAAGTTTTTATAATTGAAGTGGAAAAAGAAAAAATAAATAAAATCAAAGAAAAGTACAAAGTGATTAATATGATTCAAGAAGATAATAAAATAAAGTGTAGAATCGTATCATTAATAACACCAAAAGAAAAACATACAGTAGTAACTCCGACTATCGAAGATGGCTATATGTATATCTTGGAAAGTGAGAAAAAATAATATGAAATTATATCTAAAAGAATTAAAGAAAATATGTTTTAGTGTTGTATATGTTATATTTTTAGCACTTTTAATATTTAGTTGGAGTAATAATTTTAGAGGTGTAACAGAAGAACAAATAGAATTGGCAAATAGTAATAATGATACATCAATTTTTAGTGATTCCATATTACAAAAGCCAGAAGAAGGACAAGATTCTTACGGTACTATGCCATCGGAAAATGAAGAAGGCATTATGGTTGGAGCAGTAGATTTATTATTAATGCAATATGAAAGTAATAGTTATCCAACTTATCCGTTTGGCTATTATAAGGAAGTAGTTTTAAGTGATGAGGATCAAAATAGAATTCTTGAAATATTAATGGAAATTACTGGACTAGATGAGGAGACATTACATAATTTGCCCGATAATTACTTTCCGTCAGTAAATGGCAATATATTTCATCCTAATGCTAATGTATCAGTTGGGGATAATGGCGAATATATTTTAGATAATGACCAAGAATCAGATTATCTTTTTGAATCCCAAGTATCATACGAACAATTTAAAGAATTAATGGAAGAAGTAGATGGTATTCTTGGTGGAAAGTCATATTTTGAATTAAATATGCTCATTCAGTATTATGGTAATGTAGAGATGACTTATGAAGATGCAGTTGCTGAATATGAGCAAAATGTAGAAACTGATAAAGTAAGTACATCATTTGCAAGATTATTTTGCGATTATATGGGTTTAATTGTAGGCTTATATCCCGTATTTATTGCAGTAGTTCTTTGGTTAAAAGATAGAAAAAATAAAATGAACGAATTTATTTACTGTAAAAAAATTTCTTCTTTTAAATTAGTATTTGTAAGATATTTGGCTATTTTAACAGCAGTGTTATTGCCAATCATCCTATTTAGTTTTGAATCTTTAATTCCTTTGATGGAATATTCAAAAAATACTGGAATAGTAATTGATAATTTTGCATTTATAAAATATATTTTATGGTGGTTACTTCCAACAACAATGATAGTATCTGCTATTGGAACATTTTTTACTATTTTATCTGGTTTGCCAATAGCCATAATAATTCAAATAATTTGGTGGTTTATTGATAGAAGAAATGTTCTAGTTGGCGAAAACTCTCTTTCTACATTAATTATCAGACATAATACATTAGGAAATAGTAGTGCAATATCTAATAATTTAGAAACCATTTGGTTGAACAGAGGGTTATTATTTGGATTAGCAATAATATTAATTATTTTATCTTCTATTATTTATAGTATGAAAAGAAAAGGAAAGTTAAATATTGAATACAAATTTACAAAATTATGGTATATTCTTAAAGAAAAATATTTGCTTATCTTTAAAAAGTAATATTGTTTTATCAATAATATTATTGCTAGCCATTCCTATTGTTAGAAGTGTTGGAAATTTAACCGTAGTATTATCAGCAGAGTGTTTAGAATTATTTGTATCACTAATTGGAATTACTATGATTATTCCGATTACCAAAAATGAGCATAATACAGAAATTAGAGAAATTATATTTGGAAAAAAAATATCGTATATATTAACAGTTATTACTCGCCTTATAGTTGCATTTATAATAGTTTTTCTAATGATTGTGATTTATGCGATTATAATGCAAAAATTAAATAGTGAGTTCCCATTTTGGAGTTTTGTAATTGCTACTACATTTCTCGCTTATTTTTGGGGATTACTGGGTTTATTAATGTCTGAAATAAGTAGGAATTCAATAGTTGGGTATTTATCTGCTTTCGGATATTATTCTCTCATTTCATTTGGTTTTCTCACTTCATCTAACTTTATGTATTTGTTGCCAATAACAGATGGTAGTCTTTCAATGCCGATTTTTATAAAACTAGTAATTGTAAATATAGTAATGTTGTTCATTATTTTACTAATAGCGAAAAAAGAAAAAATATAATTTAAAAAAAAGAAATAGCAATTTTATTTGGTTGTTATTTCTTTTTTTGATCAACTCTATTAAATGTAGTTTTATGTTCTTTATCATATCTTAAAAGTTCAGAACTTGTCATATTTAATT
>CAMMLF010000116.1 GCA_946497585.1 uncultured Clostridium sp. | reverse complement strand
TAGACAGATTTTTAGATATGGCAGATGAAAAAGAGAAAAAAGGGGAAAAACGTGGTGAGAAACGTGGTATTTCAGAGGGAATAAGTCAAGTTGCAATTAACATGTTAAAACAAAAATGTAAAAAGGACTTGATAAAGCAATATACAGGTCTAAGCGATGAAAAAATAAAAGAATTAGAGAAAACATTGCAAAGTGCATAGTAATTATTACTAAGAGGATATATTGGTGTTATCTAAAGAAGAGTAATAAACACTTAAAAATCCTCTTGCCTAATTAACATAAAAATGGTATAATATAGCCATTATGAAAGTTAAATTTTATACATTGGGGTGCAAAGTAAATACATACGAAACAGAAGCTATGGAACAGCAGTTTATGACATATGGATATGATTTGAGCGAGAGTAGCGCTGATATATATGTCATAAACACATGTGCCGTAACTAATATTGCTGAGAGAAAATCAAGACAGATGATAAGAAGAGCCAAGGAGTTAAATCCAAAGGCTATTATTGTCGTGTGTGGTTGTTATGCACAAACAGCTAAAGAAGAGATTGAAAAAATGCCAGAAGTGGATATTGTAATTGGCGTAAATGAAAAGACTAATATAGTTAAAATTGTGGAAGAATTTTTAAACGAGAAACAGGGTTTAGTCCAAGTAAGTGATGTAATGCATCAAAATAACTACCTAGACTTCGGTACAACAACTTACACAGAGCTTAATAGGGCAGTTGTAAAAGTGCAAGATGGCTGTGATAGATTTTGCTCATATTGCATAATTCCTTATGCTAGAGGAAAGGTAAGAAGTAGAAATCCTGAAAGCATTTTGAGAGAAGTAGTCAAAATTTCACAAAAAGGCATTAAAGAAGTTGTAATTACAGGTATACATTTAGCCTCTTTTGGAAAAGATTTTAGTAGAGAAGATGCAGAAAAGTATAGAGAGACTTTTGGATATAACCAAGATTTTAAACCATTTGACCCAAAAGATGATTTGCATACAGGTGGTTTTAGATTAATTGAATTACTAGAACAAATAAACAAAGTCAAAGGCATAGAACGAATAAGATTGGGCTCACTTGAACCAAAACTTATTACAAAAGATTTTGTAGCAAGACTAAGCAAATTAAAAAAGATTTGTCCACATTTTCACTTATCACTTCAAAGTGGATGTGATAAAACTTTAAAAGATATGAATAGAAGATATACAACCGAAGAGTTTGAAAATTCGGCGAATTTGCTTAGAAAGGTCTATCCTGAGGTGGCTCTTACAACAGATATTATTGTAGGATTTCCATACGAAACAGATGAAGATTTTGAAAAAACTTATGAGTTTCTTAAAAAAATAAAATTCTACAAAATGCACATTTTCAAGTATTCTCCAAAAAAAGGAACAGTTGCTATAAAAATGAAAAATCAAGTTGATGGAAAAATAAAAGAGGAGAGAAGTAAAAGACTTATAGAACTTTCAAATGAAAATCAAAATAAATATAATGAAAGTTATATTGGAAAAACTGTTAAAGTCCTATTTGAAGAATGCAAAAATGGATATTTTAAAGGGCATACTGCAAATTATATTATGGTAAATGTAAAAGGCTCAGGAATATTTGAAAACAACAATATTGAGTCAAATGATTTAGAAAAAGCCAAAGAAAAAATTATAGATAAAATTTTAAATGTTCAAATTTTAAAAAACGACAAAAAAGAAATTGAATTAATAGGAAAAATTGTGGATTAATTTAAATATTACAGTACAGTAAAAATAATATATATTGTAACACTTAGATAGAATTTAAGCTATGAATTGCAACAAAACAATTGACAAAATGTAATAAAATGCTAAAATATAAGTGTTAAAAATGAGAAAATATAGTTATTTAAAAATTGGTATAATTAGTTAAGCAAAATTAGCTTAGCATAATCCAAGTTCAAGAAAGGACAAACATAAAATGAAAGCAATAGATATTAGAAATAAATATTTGAAATTTTTTGAAAACCACGGACATAAGGTTATTCCAAGTAGTCCATTAATACCAGAAAACGACCCATCAGTATTATTTACAACTGCTGGTATGCAACCATTAGTACCTTATCTTTTAGGTGAGAAACATCCAGAAGGAAAAAGATTAACAGACTATCAAAAATGTTTACGAACTAATGATATTGATGAAGTTGGAGATAATAGGCATTTAACATATTTTGAAATGCTTGGCAATTGGTCATTAGGAGATTATTTTAAAGAAGAATCAATTCAAATGAGCTATGAATTTTTAACAAAAGAATTAGGAATTCCTTCTGAAAAAATTTCTGTTACATGCTTTGCAGGAGATGAAGATTGCCCAAGAGATGAGCTTACTGCTTCTTGTTGGAAAAAAGCAGGTATTCCAAAAGATAGAATATATTATTATGGAAAAGATGATAACTGGTGGATAGCAGGTGAAGAAGGACCTTGTGGACCTGATACAGAAATGTTTTATGATACTGGAAAGCCAAAGTGTTCTCCAGATTGCCAACCATCTTGTGATTGTGGAAAATATGTGGAAATATGGAATAATGTTTTCATGGAATACTATAAAAAGGATGGAAAATATACTAAATTAGAGCAAAGAAATGTTGATACAGGACTTGGCTTAGAAAGAATGGCAATGCTATTACAAGGAAAGCAAACACCATTTGATACTGAAATATTTAGCCCAGTAATGGAAAAACTACAAAGCTTAGCAAAAAACGATGATATAGCTAGTAGAAGAATTGTAGCAGAACACTTGCGTGCAAGTATGATGATTATTTGCGATGGTGGAAGACCTTCAAATTTAGATAGAGGATATATTCTAAGAAGACTAATTCGTAGAATGACAAGACATTTAAATAAATTACAAATTGACTTAAATGAATTACCAAACTTGATTGAATTAAATATTGAAACATTAAAAGAAATGTATCCAGAGTTACAAGACCACAAGAAAGAAATTAAAGATGTAATTGTGGCTGAAAAAGATAAGTTTATGAAAACTTTAAATAATGGAGAGAGAGAATTTAATAAAGTTATTAATAGACTTAAAAATCAAGGAATAAATAAAATTGATGGAAAGACAATATTTAACTTATATGAAACATATGGATTTCCACCAGAAGTTACAAAAGATTTGGCAACAGAAAATGGATTTGAAGTTGATTTAAGTGAAGTGGACAAATTGTTTAAAGAGCATCAAGAAAAATCAAGAATGGGTAGTGACCAAAAGTTTAAAGGGGGCTTAGCAGAGCAAAATGAAAAAACAATAGCTTATCACACAGCAACACACCTTTTAAATGCAGCACTTAAAAAAGTTATTGGACCAAATTCACATCAAAGAGGCTCAAATATTACAACTGAAAGAATGAGATTCGACTTTAACTGTGACCACAAACTTACACCAGAAGAAAAACAAGCTACTGAAGACTTGGTGAATGAATGGATTAAAGAGGATTTACCTGTTACAGTAGAAACAATGAAAAAGGAAGAGGCTTTAAAATCAGGAGCTGAATGTATGTTTATAGAAAAATATCCTGATGAAGTTACTGTTTATACAATAGGAAATGTTTCAAAAGAATTATGTGGAGGACCTCACGTAAAGCATACAGGAGAGCTTGGACATTTCAAAATTGTTAAAGAAGAAGCTAGTTCGCAGG
Source organism: uncultured Clostridium sp. (assembly GCA_946497585.1). Taxonomy (GTDB): domain Bacteria; phylum Bacillota; class Clostridia; order TANB77; family CAG-508; genus CAG-793. The sequence continues at coordinate 1,640 of CAMMLF010000116.1, read as the reverse complement.
GAGTGAGAAGGATTAAGGCTATATTGGAGTAAATTTAAGAAATGGAGAATAAAATAATGGAAGATTGTGTATTTTGTAAAATAATTAAAGGTGAAATTCCTTCAAAAAAAGTTTATGAAGACGATGAAGTTTTAGCATTTTATGATATAAATCCAATTGCTAAAGTTCATGTACTAGTAATACCAAAAGTTCATATACAAAGCTTGCAGAACTTAAAAGAAGATCACAAAGAATTATTATTTCATATATTTGAAACAATAAACAAAGTGGCAGAAATTCTTGGAATAGATAAAACTGGATTTAGAGTAACATCAAATGTAGGAGAAGATGGTGGTCAAGCTGTAAAACATTTACATTTTCATGTAATGGGCGGAGAAAAATTGCCTACTAGATAGAGTTACAATTCACATCTAGTTCTTTTACAAAAGCTACAATATACATTCCACCGCATTTACTTCGAGGTTTCGCTATTCGCGAAAACTCTCGCACGCTCCGACTGCGCTTCTAAGATAAAGACACTAGTTTATTGAGCCTCAGTCAGCTCCGCTCGCTAAAAGCTCTGGAATATATATTGTAGCTTTAAAAAACAATTAGCTGTGAATAGTAAAAATTATTGTAAAATTATTACATAAAACTTAAGAAAAGACTAGATTAATTACAAAAAATGTGTTATAATTAATAGTGATTAGTCTAGTAAAGGAAGGATGAAATATGATAAATTCAAAATATAATAAAGTATTAACAGTAATTTTAGTAATTGTTGTAATTGTTATATTTGCTCTATTAGGCTTTTGGGGATATCAAACATATAGAAAATATTTTCAAGAAAAAGATATAGACACAGCATTAGAAGAATTTAATCAAACGATAACAAATTCAACTAGAAGAAATGAATTTACAGGAAGTGAACCTATTAATTTTACAGCTATGGACAATGGAATTTCAAATTCTTCATCTGGAAATTCGACAAATGAAGTAGTAACATACAATGGATTTACAGTAGTAGGCAGAATGGAAATTCCAGATATTGATTTGGACTTACCTGTTTTAGAAAGAGCAACAAGAAATTCACTAGAACAATCTATAGGTGTACTTATGGGACCTGGTCTTAATCAAGTAGGTAATACAATTATAGTTGGACATAACTACAGAAATGGAACATTTTTCTCAAGAAATGAGGAACTTGAAAATGGTGATGAAATATATATAACAGATACATCAGGAACTAGAATAGAATACACAATATATAACATATACACAACTTCATCAGAAGACTCAGACTATATTACTAGAGATACAGCTGGAAAAAGAGAAATATCACTTTCAACTTGTACTGATGACTCAAGATACAGATTAGTAATATGGGCTAGAGAAGTAGAATAATTATAGCTTAGCAATTATTTAATGATTAATAATAAATTTAAGAATAAATTGGTCAAAATTAGTTGACAATATTAAAAAAATGGGGTAGAATATATATTGTTGTAATTGCAAATGGTGGATTTAGCGTAGTTGGTTAACGCGCCAGTTTGTGGCACTGGAGACCATGGGTTCGAGTCCCATATTCCACCCCATTTATATAAACATTGGGCTGTAGCCAAGCGGTAAGGCATTAGACTTTGACTCTAACATGCGCTAGT
>CAMMLF010000115.1 GCA_946497585.1 uncultured Clostridium sp. | reverse complement strand
ACACGAACCTAAGTGTCACTAAGGAGCGTCCCCCTTGACACGAAAAAAGCGTGTCAAAAATGGACGTCCCTATTGACACGTCTCATATTGACACACCTAACAAAAAAAAGAGTGCCACGGAAGAACGCGGCACCGGACTAATCTGGAACATCGTCTGCATCAAAAAGCGACAATTGCTTCCAATCTTGAGCATCGGAGCTTAAACTAGCTAGAGTTTTAATACGCTCCTTCACAATTTCAATCCTCCGACCATCATTAGTATAATAATGGTCTAATAGAATTGAGAAATGTTTTTGCTCTAGAGAGCAAGTGTCCTTTATAGGACAATTGTCACAGTATTGCCTCATATCTCTCATGTTGTATTTCCTCCAATAAAAGTCTAACATTTATTATACCATAAAAAGTGAAAAAACGCAAATTTAAAAGGAATACACAGAAAAAAATTGAAATTTTTTGAGAAGCTAAAAGTTAAAAAAACAAAGAATGATATTTAGTTTGAAAGGAAGTAAAATGATAATTTCAAGTAAAGATAATGAAATAGTAAAAGAAATAAGAAAATTAAAAGAGAAAAAATACAGAAAAGATAAGTTCATAGTTGAAGGTATAAAAATGCTTGAAGAAGCGATAAATGAAAATGCAAGTATAGACTTAATTGTTATTAGAGAAGGTATGGACTTAAGCAATCTGATTTCAAATGTTTTGTATAAAAATGATGCTGACAGTGGAGTGAAAAGTAAAAATATAATAGATGCAATATCTAAGATAAAATCAATAACAGTGACAGAAAAGGTATTTGATACGTTAACAGATGTGGTTTCACCTCAAGGAGTGCTTGCAGTAATTAATAAAAGAGAAAATGGCATAATAAATCAAGCTACGGAAAATAATAATGCTTCTGAAATTGGTGATAAGATAAAAGAAACTGAAAATGTAAAAATTGATACAACTACAGATTACATACTTGCACTAGACGGTATTCAGGATCCCGGAAATTTAGGAACAATTATAAGAACGGCTGATTCTGCAAATTTAAAACAATTAATAGTATCTAAAAACACTGTAGATGCATACAGCCCAAAAGTTATAAGGTCAACAATGGGAGCAATTTATAGAGTAAATATAATAGAAGTAGAAAATTTAGAATGGACTTTAAAAGACTTGCAAAAGGATGGCTTTAAAGTCGTGGTTACTTCATTAGATACAAATAACAGCATTTATGATATATCTTATAATAAATCAATTGTAGTAATAGGAAATGAAGCAAATGGAGTAAGTAAAGAAGTGCAAGAATTAGCAAATGAAAGAGTAAAAATACCAATGCTAGGAAAAACAGAAAGCTTGAATGCATCAGTTGCAACAGGTATTATGATTTATGAGTATGTGAGGAAAATTCTAAAAAACAATTGACTTTGTTGGAAAATAATAGTATAATTATTACAGTATCGAAATAGCATTATTCAATGAAACACAAAAAAACTAGGAGTTGCAGCTCCTAGTTTTTCTCATTAGATTTAGTCCTTTTCATTATTTGATACAATTATGTATATAACAAGAAGAACTAATATCTTTATAGCATTATTCAATTAGAACACCTCCTTCCTACCTTTAGTAAGAAAGGTTTACATATTATACCATAAATTGGAAAAGGTGTCCATATTTTTTATGATTTTTTTAGGAGGAGAAATGAGACTAGTAGTACAAAGAGTTAAAAATGCAAAAGTGGAAGTAGATAATAAAATAGTAGGGCAAATTAACCAAGGCTATATGGTGCTTGTTGGTGTTGGTCCAAATGATACTGAAAAAGAAGCGGATTATTTAGCAAAAAAGCTAATTAATTTAAGAATATTTGAGGATGAAAATGGTAAAATGAACTTGAGTATAAAAGATGTAAATGGAGAACTTTTACTAATATCTCAATTCACACTATATGCAGATTGCTCTGGTGGAAATAGACCATCATTTATAAATGCAGCAAAGCCAGAAAAAGCAAATGAAATTTATGAGTATTTTTGTAAAAAATGCGCGGAAAGTCTACCAGTTCAAAAAGGAGTATTTGGAGCACATATGGAAGTAACGCTTCAAAATAGTGGACCAGTGACAATATTGTTGGAGAGATAATTTCGTTACAATTCACAGTTTAATTTTATGACTTAAGCTACAATATACATTCCTCCGCGTTTACTTCGCGGTTCGCTTGCGCTCAGCGCTCGCACGCTCCGACTTCGCTTCTATGATAAAGACACTAGTTTATTGAGCCTCAGTCAGCTCCGCTCGCTAAAAGCTCTGGAATATATATTGTAGCTTTAAAAAACAATTAGCTGTGAATAGTAACATAATTTCTTCGTATATTTGCCTTTTTTGTCAAAAGCCTTGAAATTACTATAAAAACTGAGTATAATAATATATATGTTGAAAATAAAAGCAGAAAGGGCAGTAGAAATGTATAGAAATCATAATTGTGGAGAATTAAATATAAAAAATGTTGGAGAAACAGTAGAATTAGCAGGATGGGTACAAAGAATTAGAAACTTAGGCTCTATGCAATTCGTTGACTTAAGAGATGAAAAAGGAATTACACAATTAGTAATTTCAGACGAAAATCTAAAAGAGCAAATGAACGAAATTAACCCAGAATCAGTTATAAGTATAGAAGGAAAAGTTGTTGAACGTTCAAACAAAAATCCTAAAATGCCAACTGGGGAAATTGAAATTGAAACTAGTAAAATCACACTATTAGGTAAATGCAAAAGTACTTTGCCTTTTGAAATAAATTCTGAAAAAATAGATATAAATAATGTAAGAGAAGATTTGAGACTTCAATATAGATACTTAGATTTAAGAAATGATAAACTACACAACACAATTCTTTTGCGTTCAAAAGTTATGAAATCTATAAGAAATAAAATGGATGAATTAGGATTTACAGAAATTCAAACACCAATATTGGCTAATTCATCACCAGAAGGAGCTAGAGATTACTTAGTTCCAAGTAGACTTCATGCAGGAAAGTTTTATGCACTTCCACAAGCACCACAACAATTCAAGCAACTTTTGATGGTTTCTGGTTTTGATAAATATTATCAAATAGCACCTTGCTTCAGAGATGAAGACCCTAGAGCAGACAGGGCTCCAGGCGAGTTTTATCAACTTGACTTTGAAATGGCTTTTGCAACTCAAGAAGATGTATTTAAAGTTATTGAAGAAGTTGTGCCAAGCGTATTTAAGGAACATACAAATTGGAAAGTAGATGAAGGTTCATTTGTAAGAATTCCTTACAAAGAGGCAATGGAGAAGTATGGTATAGATAAACCAGATTTAAGAAATCCACTTATTATACAAGATGCAACTAATTTGTTTAAAAAGACTGAATTTAATGCATTTAAAAATAAAACTATTAAAGCAATTGTTGTACCAAAGGGAGGTTCTCAAGGTAGAAAGTTCTTTGATAATATGACAGAATATGCAGTAAATGAGGCAGAAGCACAAGGCTTAGCATGGGTTAAAGTTGATGATGAAAATAACCTAACTGGTGGAATTGCTAAATTTATTACAGATGAAATAAAAACTGAACTTGGAGCCAAAGCAGGGGATAGTATTTTCTTTATAGCTGATGAATTCCATAAAGCTCAAAAAATAGCAGGTTTAGTTAGAATAGAACTTGGAAAAAGACTAGATTTAATAGAAAAAGATGTATATAAATTCTGCTTTATTGTAGATTTTCCAATGTATGAATATAATGAAGACGAGCAAAAAATAGATTTTAATCATAATCCATTTTCAATGCCACAAGGTGGAATGGAAGCGCTAGAAACTAAAGACCCATTAGATATTTTGGCTTACCAATTTGACTTAGTATGCAATGGATATGAAGCAGCATCAGGAGCTGTTAGAAATCATGATCCAGAAATAATGACAAAAGCATTTGAAATTGCTGGTTATACAGAGGAAGATGTTAAGAAAAAATTTGGCGCATTATATACAGCATTCCAATATGGTACACCACCACATGCAGGTTGTGCACCTGGACTAGATAGAATGATTATGCTTATTGCAAACTCAACAAATATAAGAGATGTTATAGCATTCCCTAAAAACAAAAAAGCTAGAGATGTTATGATGAATGCACCAAGTACAGTTACTGATGAACAATTAAAAGATGTGCATATAAAAGTAACAGAGTTTGAAGAAGAAGAATAAATATTAAAGGTGAACCTAAGTAAAAGGTTCACTTTTCAAGTGTAAGAGAGGAATTAAAGTGAGTTATCAAGTAAGTGAATTTGAACAAAAACATATAAATAAAATAAAAAATGAATTAGAAAAATTTCCAAATATAAATACAATAGAAAAGGCATACTACATCTATTATAGAATGTGTCAATTTTATATAAAGAACTATGACTTTTATTATGGATATAGCAGAGAATATGTAGAAGAGCAATATACCAAACAGACAGAAGAGGATAGAAAAGCAACTTGTTACCAAGAAAATGCTACTATAGCTGAGGCAATGAAACAAATGGGCATAAATGCCGGATATTTAAAGTCAGATTTTCAGCACCATGTAGATGGATATTTTATGTTAGATAAATATAATATTTATTTCTTTAATGCTTCGGCGGACTTATCAAGGTCTAAAACAGGTAGAATAATAAGAGGCTTTGGATTAGACTTTGAAACTTTAGCTAGCAATAGAGAAGCAGAATATGTAGAATATATAGGTAACTATTTTGCCGATATGGGAATAAATGTAGAGCTTGCAAAAAATAGAAAAATACTAGAAAAAGATATAAGAGATATGAATGGAAAGCTTGACTTGGATTTTCATGGCATTACTCTAGATGATTTCATTCGTAAATTAATATATATTACTAGTGATGAGGAATATATGATAAAAAAGTTTGGCACAAAGGATAAAGGAAGACAAATAGAAATGTTAATAGATATTATTAATACACATAAAGTGCCTAATGATGCCGAATTTGAAACAGATTATACTACTGGTAGTTATAACTATGTTAATATTTTTAGTATATTCCCAAAAAAGAATGTGGAAATTTTTGATGGAATGGAATTTGCGGAAAAAGCAGGAAAAGAAAGAAAAATATTTTTCGTAAAGCAAGAAGGAAATTTGGTAGCATATGAGTTTGATACTGAAACGCAAAAATTAAAGAAACAAAATGTAGATGAACTAGCAAAACAAAATATTTTGGATATACATATATTTGGAGAAAGAACAAAGGTCGATAAAGAAAAAAGAACTATTAGTTATGCGATATATAGAATGCAAAAAGAATGCGAGGTTCCAGAACACTAGA
>CAMMLF010000114.1 GCA_946497585.1 uncultured Clostridium sp. | reverse complement strand
ATTTGTGCTTTTTAATAATTCTATTATTTCTTGTTCCATTTTTTGTTTCCTTTCTTTTTTAATTGGTATACTTAATTTTGAATTAAATATTAAGTATTTTTAATTATTGTATCAAAAAAGAGCATCACTATTGACTTTGTGACATAGTGTCAAAAAGGAGCGTCCCTATTGACATAGTGTCAAAAAGGAGCGTCCCTATTGACATTCTTCAACCAAATCCACTACCTGTTTTCCAATACTTGCAATCAAAGTTGGTGCATTATTTTTATTTTTTGTATACACTCCCATTAAATAAGTTTGCTTTCCATATATAATTCCATAATCATGAACATATCCGCCATAACTACCATATTTATGTGCTACATCATAATCTAGATATTCTTTTAAATATTTTCCATAAGATGATTTTTTCATATTTTCTAAAAGTTCTGTATACTCACTAGAATGATTATATAAGTATTTGATGACATCATATGCAAATCCGGGACAGGTTACATTTGAGCCATAAAATGTGTTTGAAAGACTTCTTTCTGAATATTCTGCTATGTCATATCTGTATTGTTTCCATCCAATATTGCTTATAAGAATGTTGTTTGCTGTGTTGTCACTATCTACTATTAATTCTTCAAGCAAAACTGAATATGGTATATATGAGCCAGGTCTATACTTTGAAGTAACATCTCCTGCGCCAGCTTCATACGCATTTGATTTATATAATAATGTATCATCTTCAGTTATTTCACCTGTATTTATTTTATCATAATAAAGCATTGCAACTGGCACTTTTACTGTGCTTGCTGCTGTAAAATATTTATCTTCATTATAGAAATAATATTCTCTAGTATTTATATTATAGAAGAAAAAGCCAAAATTACTTGAGTTCAACCCGTTCTTGCTCATAATTTGTGAAATTAAATTTTTAACTTCTTCACTTTCTGTTTCTTCTAAATATATTGCATCATCCACATTTATAGTTGGAGCAATTTCTGCCCATGCTTGTATTGGGGAAAAAACTTCTTTTGATACATCTCTTTTATCTATGTACAAAGTCAAAACTAACATCGCAAGCAATATAATAATTAATATAACACATATAATATTTTTAACATTTCTCTTCTTTTTTCTAGCTTTTGCTTCGCGCATTTTATTTTCCATCCCTTTCTTTAGTCAAAAGGCTAATAATGTTGTCTCCTTGAAACCTCTTTTACTTTCTTCTTAATTATTAATCAAAATTTAAAACTTGTAAAGAGTTTTTTGAAATTTAATTAGACAACCTCATAATCTAATAAATGCACTTTGTTTGAAATATATTCATCTTTTACCTCAATTTCTTTGAAAAGGTCTGTTGATAAATATTTTTTATTATCATCTGCAAATACAGTAGTGGCTGGTTTTGCATTTTTATCATTTTCCATTACACAACCCATAAAATTTGCGCCCGAAGAAATTCCAACTCCTAAGCCCAGCTCTTTTGCTAATTTTTTTGACATATTTATTGCATCATCATCATTAATTAAATAAATATTATCTATTTTAGATTTATCTAAAAGTCCGGGAACAAAGTCATCTCCTATTCCTTCTATTTTATGATTTGCTATTTTCTTTCCTTTAGATATTATTGGCATATTCTCAGGTTCAATTGCTATTATTTTGCTATTATTGTACTTCTCTTTTATTCTTATTCCAGCTCCCATTAAAGTTCCGCCTGTTCCAACTCCTGATACAAATGAGCCTATTTCTTCTGGAACTTCATCTACTATTTCCTTTCCAGTTGTTTCATAATGAGCTAAATAATTATCTTCATTTTCAAATTGATTTGCTAAAAATGCTCCATTCTCTTTTGCCATTTTTATTGCCAAATCAGTACACTTTATAAATCCGCCATCTTCTTTGCTGACTAAAATTACATTTGCACCATACATTTTCATTAATTCAATTCTTTCAATGCTCGCCCAATCAGGTATAAAAATATATACAGGACATTTCATTTTTGCTCCAATTGCTGAAAGAGCTATTCCTGTATTTCCGCTTGTGGCTTCTATTATAGGTGTGCCTTGTCTTAATTTTCCTGTTTTTATGGCATTTTGTATTATATACATTGCCACTCTATCTTTAATGCTCCCTGTTAAGTTATAATATTCTAATTTTGTATATAAATATTTTCTTTTGCCATTGTATTCATAATTTATTTTTATCATTGGAGTGTTACCAACTAATTTCATAATAAATAATCCTTTCTTTGTTAAATTCGCAATATATGTTCTTGCCATTTTTCTATACTATTTATTATGCATATTAATTAAATAATGATACAATATAGATTATAACATTTAAAACAATGCTTATTTGACCAATTCCAGCAAGTGTGCCAGTTATTAGTCTTCTAATATTGGTAGATTCTTTTATTTTTTTGTATTGAATATACCAGTCCAAAAACATTATAAGTAGAAATATGAGTGCTAAAATTGTTGGCAATTTTATTTTAAAACAATACAAAATTACTGCTATGATTTGACCTAGCAGTATTCCTGTGCATCTAGCGCAAATTGGGAATTGCCATTTTCCTATGAAGAAACTTCTATCTTCTCTTTGATGGCATCCCAATCTATTTCCTAATCGCATAAAAAACGCCCATGTTTTTATCTTTGTTTGTTTTTTCATTGTAGTTTTTTATTTAATAATCCTTTCAAAATCGAATATTAAAATATTTCTCCGTCACTGAATATTAGCTATTGGAACTAAAACCTCGTTCCACAATCATTGCAAATATATGTTGTTCTAGTTGTAGTTGTTGTATCTCCTGTATTGCAAAGTCCACACAAAATTCCCGGCCAGCCAAATAGCAAATATCCACAGCAAGCATCACTGCCATCAAAACCTTTAGTATGTGTATGGGTATCTGTAATACTAGATATATTAGTGCTTCCACAGTTAGGACATCTCATAATTATTTTATTTCCTTTCTTGAATTATTTTATTAATTTCTATGATAAGTATTATTTTAATCTTTTGTATAATTATATGATAAATAGTTTATTTCAAATTATTTCTTAATTAATTTTGCAACAAAAAATCCTTCTTGTTCTTTTGTAGGCAATACTCTAATTGCATTCTTTAATTCATTATTATATCCTTTTGCAATTCCTTTTAGTGTGTTTTTTAATTCTATTTCAATTTTTACTATTTCCATATTAAATTGATTAAATGCCCAATTCAAAACTTCTTCATTCTCAAATTTATTTAAAGTACAAGTTGAATATACCATTTCACCGCCCGGTTTCAAAGCTTTATATGCACTTGCAAATAAATCTTTTTGAGTTTTGGTTAAGTCTTCTACTTCTTTCGTAGACCATGCTTTATATGATTTTTCATCTTGTAGTATGAATCTTCCTTCACCACTACAAGTCGTATCTAGCAAAACTTTGTCAAACTCATTTGGATATTTTTCGCCAATTTCTTCTCCTCTACCATTTTGAACTTCACAAATTGTAGCTCCTTGCATTTTTATATTAAATCTTAGCTTATCACATCTAATTTTATCTAACTCATTTGCCAAAATACATCCTTTATTGTTCATTAAGCTTGCCATCTGAGTTGTTTTACTGCCCGGTGCTGCTGTTAAATCAAGTACTTTTTCATTTTCTTTTGGCTCTAGCACTAGAGGTGGAAGCATACTTGATAAACTTTGCATATAAATAAAACCATTTTTGTATATTTCTAATGATTGTATTTGACTTTCATTTGAATTTAATATAATTAGGGCATCATCATACCATGGAACTGTTTCGTATTTAATTCCAATATTATCAAAATATTTTTTTAATTCCTCTATATTATATTTTATACTATTTACTCTTAAAGTTGTGTATCTTTTTTCTAACATTCCTGAAAGTATTTTATCTACAATTCTTGGATTAAATGTATTATTTAGTTCGGTTATAAAATCTAATGGCAATTTGCTTTTTGCCTTTGCTACACTTTCCATAAGTCTCCTTGTACTATTTTTATTGTTGTTTCTCCTTTTATAAATCTTAACAATTTTATTATATCATCTTTTGGTATTGCTACGCAACCCGCAGTAGGCTTATTATTTGAGCAATGTAAAAATATTGCACTTCCTTTGTTAGGAATATTGTTAGGATTTGTTTTTATCTCTATTCCATATTCATATTCTATTGGAAAATCGCATAAATGCTCCGCACTTTGCCAGTCTTTTTTTATTTCTTTTGTGTCTACAAGTTTATTGTAATGAGTCGAGTTAGAGTCATCTACCCAATACATGGTTGGAGTTATTTGTGTATAGTTATCTATATTAAACTCTGCTTTTACTTTTTCTTTGTCACTAAAGCCAAATATTTTTCCTAATTTGAATGTTCCTATTGGAGTTTTTCCGTCTCCCTCAACTTTATTGTCTGTTGTTCCGTTTCTGCCTATATATGCTTTTGTAGAAAGTTTTTCTTCGCCCTCTACTTTTAGCATTAGATTCGCTTTAGAATTGTTTAAACATTCTACAATAATCTCACTTTTCATAAAAATTACCTATCTTCAAATTAAATATTATTTTATATTTAAATTATTGTTATAATCACCTATTACTTTCCATCTCCTAAGGCTTTAAAAAAATCTCTCTTATTGAAAGCACATGTCATGAATCTAAAGTAAGTCTGATTCTACTGTAACATCACATTTTAAAGCAAGAACTCTATTATCATCTTTAGCCATTTTTGAAAGTTCTTGTCTTGAATTTTCTAATTTTTCCTCTAAAATATCACATATTACAACGTTAAAATCATTTTGTATAAATTGTTTTGCCATTTCAAATCCTAGTCCTCTTGCAGAACCTGTTATAACTTCTGTTTTCATTTGTGCCTCCTAAATATAATAATTCTATAAAGCTTTTATTTTATGAGTTTTCACGTGTTTTCATTCTAAAAATTTAATAGTTTTTCTTAATTTTTATTTATAGAATAATTTTATATTTGCTAAATAAGTTTGTCAAGTTTCTAACACTCTTCAATTAGACCTTTAATAAAAAAATCTATCTAAAAGTATTATTAATTTCATATCTCCAACCTGGTTTCCAATTTTTTATTTTTCGCCAATCATTATTTATTGCCTCTTCCCAACTAATATTTTTTGTAATCACTTCTAACGCCAGTTGTGGAGCCCTATGCGAAACTAGTGCAATGTTTTTCCCATCATAGCTTTTTAGTAAATAATTGCAAAAATCTCTTACTCTAATTTCTACATCTTTTAAAGATTCTCCATTTGGAAATTTATTTTTAATATGCTCTTCATATTTTATTAATGAACTATCTTGTCCATTAAAA
>CAMMLF010000113.1 GCA_946497585.1 uncultured Clostridium sp. | reverse complement strand
TTTCAACAACATCTGTAGCAAACTTTCAAAGAATGAGAAAGTTTACAGAAATATCTAAGTCAAAAAATGCAACAGAGTATTCAAGAACTTATGTTGATGAAGACGGAGAAGTTACAGACGTAACAGGTTATTCTGAAGAGATAAGTTATGCGTTTGATTTGTACAAAGGTAACTTAGTACATCAAAAATTAGTTGATATAACTGATAACGAAAAAACAGGTAATGATGCACTTGTAAGAATATTAACAGTAGATTTTAGTAAACCTGTTGGAAGTGGATATGAAGCTAGATTAAGAACATATTCTGTAGTTCCAGATGCAGAGGGAGATAGTACAGATGCTTATACATACAGTGGAGCATTTAGAAAAAATAGTGGATTTACTATAGGAACGGCTGTAGTAAGTGAAGATGGTTTGACAGCTACATTTACAGCTACAGCAGAAGTAGCAGAGTATCCAGTTACATTTGTAGTAAAGGATAGTATAGAAGAAACACCAATCGAAAGTGCTAAAATAACTATAGATGGAACATCTTATTTAACTGATGCAACAGGTATAGCTACTGTTGATTTAGCAGCTAAAGCATATTCTACAATAAAAATAGAAAAAGATGGCTATACAACTCAAGAAGATGTTGCAGTAACAGTATCAACTACTGCTGTATTGAAAGAAATATTATTAGTAGAGGCTTAGAAATAAGCCTCTTTGAATAATTGGAGGGAAATATGAGAATAAAAGATATAGAAGTAAATTTTAGTTTTACTGATGCAGATGATATTGAAAGATTTGAAAATGAAGCAAGAAAAGTAGAAGAAAAAGCTAAAAATTATGAAAAAAAAGAAATAAGTGTATCAGAAGCGATTAGAGAAGAATGTAATGTAATTGAAGAGTTCTTTGATAATGTTTTCGAAAAAGGCATATCACAAAAATTATTTAAAGGGAAGAAAGATATAGCTGAGCATATAAATTTATTTCAAGATATAGTAAATGCTAAGTTAGAGCAAACTAAAGGTCTGCAGAATATATATGATAATTTAGATAGATATATGCCTAACAGAGAAAAACGTAGATACAATAATAGAAAAGGTAAAAGATAATGTATTATAATTTAATATTGGATAGACTTCCGAACATTACTCCAAATCATTTTAAAATAAGAACAGATTTTAGAGAAACTATTAAGTTTGAACTACTAATGCAAAATAACAATATTAGCGAAAAGGATAAAATAAATCTAGCTTTAAATCTTTACTATTATGATGTGAATATTAAAAATGAAGAAGAATTAAAACTTAGAATAAAAGACATACTTTGGTTTTATAGATGTGGAAGGCAAGAAGAAATGACTAGTCAAAAAGAAGAAGAGACAAGCAAAGCAAACAAGAATAATCGAATTTATAGCTATGAATTTGATGCAGAATATATATTTTCTGCTTTTATGGAGCAATATAAAATAGATTTAAATAAAGAATATTTGCACTGGTGGAAGTTTAAAGCCTTATTTAATAGTTTAAATGAAGAAGTACTTTTCTCTAAAATTATGAGTTATAGAGCAATGGATTTATTAAAAATAAAAGACAAGGATATGAAAAAATATTATAAGAAAATGAAAAAGATATATGCTTTACCAGATTTGCGTAGCGAAGAAGAAAAAGAAAACGATTTTGCAGAGGCTTTTTTGTAAAAAAATGTTGCAAAATGTAAAATATTGTATTATAATCCTTTTATAAAAATAAAAGGAGGAAGTAAATATGCAATGCCCAAAATGTGGAAGTACTAATGTAACTGTGCAAATGGTAACGGAAAGTGAATTAAAAACGAAACATAAAAGTATTTGGTATTGGATTTTTATAGGTTGGTGGTGGAGACCACTATTATGGATATTTTTAACGATACCAATGTTATTAGGAAAGTTATTTGGAAGAAAAGATAAAAAAATAGTAACAAAACACAAAAGTGTAGCAGTATGTCAGAATTGTGGAAATCATTGGAATGTTTAGAAAGAGGACAGTATGAAAAAATGGTTTATATGTCCTTATTGTAAAAAGAAATTAATAAAATATGAAAGAGACGCTATATCAAAAGGCGTCTTTTTATTGTGTAAAAAATGTGGAAAAGAAATAGAAATAAAAATCAATAAGGAATAAAGTCTTTAAATTGAGCCTGTGAGCCTGACTAGAAAGGAGAAAACATGTCAGACGGCTCAGTTACAATTAATTTTAATGGTGATACTAAAGATTTAGAAAAAGACATAAATAGTGTCGGAAGTAAAATAAAAAGTGGATTTAGTAAAATAGGAAGTATAGCTGGAACTGCATTAAAGGGAGCTACTGTAGCTGTTGGTGCAGTTAGTACTGCATTAGTTGGATTAGGAACAGCTTCTGTAAATTCTTATGCTGACTTAGAGCAAAATGTAGGTGGAATAGAAACATTATTTAAAGATAGTGCTGATACAGTTATAAAAAATGCTGAGAATGCTTATAAAACAGCAGGCATGAGTGCTAATGACTACATGTCTACAGTAACAAGTTTTAGTGCTAGTTTGTTGCAGAGTTTAGGTGGAGATACAGCGGCCGCTGCAAAAAGTGCAGATATGGCAATAATTGACATGGCTGACAATGCAAACAAAATGGGTACTTCTATGGAAAGTATTCAGTGGGCGTATCAAGGTTTTGCTAAACAAAATTATACTATGCTAGACAATCTTAAGTTGGGATATGGTGGAACTAAAGAAGAAATGGAAAGATTGCTAGCAGATGCACAAAAACTAACAGGTGTTAAATATGATATTAGCAATCTTAACGATGTATATAATGCTATTCACGTTATACAAGGAGAATTAGGAATTACTGGTACAACTGCTAAAGAAGCATCAGAAACAATTACTGGTAGTATTTCTTCAATGAAAGCTTCCTTTGATAATTTCTTGAATGGAAGTGGAACAATAGACCAATTAGTACAAACTGGTATAACTTCTATTCAAAATATAGTAAATGCTGTAGGAAAATTATTACCTGATTTAGTGAAAAGTATAGCAGGAGCAACGCCACAAATTGTAGATGGAATAAATAAAATATTTCCACAAATTTTAAACCTAATTACGCAAAATGCTCCAATTATATTGAATAGTGTAGGACAAGTTTTGATGGCGTTAGTGCAATCATTAATGGACTATATGCCACAACTCATGACAATTGCGATGCAATTAATACAATCATTTATGAATGGGTTAATAAGTATGTTGCCACAAATCATTCAAATGGGAGTGCAATTAATAACTCAATTAATAACAGGAATAGCACAAATGTTACCGCAATTAATACCTCAGGCAGTACAATGTATAATAGCTATTGTAACAGGATTACTTGACAACATAGGTCAGCTAGTAGATGCAGGCATACAGTTAATAATGGGATTAGCTGAAGGATTAATACAAGCAATACCACAATTAATAGAGGCATTACCTACAATTATACAAAAATTAATTAGTGGAATTATTGAGAATGCACCTAAGATAATAGAGGCAGGAGTTCAATTAATCTTAAGTTTAGCTACTGGTCTAATACAAGCAATACCTCAACTTGTAATGGCAATACCACAAATTATTGGAGCGATTTTACAAGGACTATGGGAGTTACCAGGCAAAATATGGGAAATATTAGTAAACATAGTTACAAGTTTTATTAACTGGGGACTTGAAATACAAGCAAAGGCTAATGAAGCAGTAATAGGATTAGTAACAGATGTAATAAATTGGTTTAAAGAATTGCCACGGAAATATTTGGAATTGGCTCGTACAAACGGTTACAAACATAGTTAACTGGGGCTTAGACATACAGAAAAAAGCAAATGAGGCTGTTAGTAATTTATTTACAAACGTAATAAATTGGTTTAAGCAACTTCCAGGCAACATATGGAATTGGCTTGTGCAAACTATAACAAATATCTATAATTGGGGGCAACAAATACAGCAAAAGGCTATTAATGCAGTAAGAAACCTATTTAATAATGTAATAAACTGGTTTAAGCAGTTACCACGGAAATATATGGAACTGGTTAGTACAAACAGTTACTAATATTGCTCAATGGGGTATTAACATGCAGAACAAGGCAAAGTCTGCAATGAGTAATATGGTAAATGGAATAATTAATGCTATTAAAGGCTTACCAGGAAAAGTGTGGGAGATAGGAAAAAACATAGTGACAGGCATTTGGGAAGGTATTTCTGGAATGGCATCTTGGTTGTGGGACAAGATTTCTGGTTGGTGTAGTTCTATTTTCGATAGTATTAAAAGTTTCTTTGGAATACATTCGCCATCAAAATTATTTGCAGATAAAGTCGGAAAAATGCTTGGCTTAGGTGTTGGAGAAGGATTTAATGATAGCTTGAGTTCTGTATATAAAGACATGGAAAGAGCAATAGATTATGAAAATAATAAATTAACATCTAATCTAACAAATAATCAATTAATAAAAACACAGATAGAAGATAACAGGCAAGCAACATTGAAGAGCATAGATGATAATAAAGAAATAGTAGTTAACTCAACAACAAGATTGGATAGTAAAGTAATAGCAAGAGAAACAAACAAAGTAAATGCAAGAAGACAGTTGCAGTATAGTTATTAGGAGGCAAATATGGTTTTACTAAAACATGGTGATTTTGAATTTAAAAATATATTAAGTGGAGGCTTTAACATAACAGAGGATGGGCCAGATGTATTAAGCGAAAGTACAATGGCAGACGGAAGTATTAGAAGAAATTATGGAAAGATGCCAAAAACAAATATTACAATAACGTTCAGTCAATTAAATAAAAACACATATAAAGAATATATGTCTCATTTTTCACAAAATGAAGATGTGTATTCTTATTTTTCTCCTAAGCAACAAAAGATGCTTACTAAAAAATTTTATGTAACGTTTCCTGAAACATCTATATTATCTTCTACTAAAAGTCATAGATATGACGAATTTGAAGTTTCTTTAGAGCAATGTGGGGAGGTGTCTGAATGATAAACGTAACAGACACTATAAAAGAAGCATATTCAAAGAGTACAACACAATACGATAAAATAGTTTTAGCCGATGAAGAATATGCAATAAATAATGTCGAGTTGGACGACGATTGTTACGAAGAAGGCAACATCTTTGGTACAGCAATAGCAAAAGCATTGAGTTTTGAAATAGATAGTTCTGTTGATTTAGAAGGAAAAGAGTTTAAATATTACACAGGAATAAAAACAACAGCAGGAATAGAATGGATTGATTTAGGGACATATATAACACAAGACGTAGAAATAAATGATACAACAAGAATTGCAACAATAAATGCAATGGATTA